>NZ_JBBIAM010000009.1:0-133743 GCF_054185185.1 Bradyrhizobium sp. UFLA05-153 | reverse complement strand
CTTTGGTGTCTTTGGACAGAGCGCCGAGCGTGCCACAAACCCTCGCCGTCCGCCCCGCCCCATAGCATCTTGATCCAAAACTTTTGGCGGCCGCATCGTTGGATGCTCTCCGGGCGCTTCGCGACCAGACCTCAAGGTCGGTCCATGTTTCACGCACTCTTTTGCCGTGTTTGCGCCGGGATCCCATGCCCACATCGCGCGTCCAATATGGATGCGCTCGCCATGAAGGATCAGATCCTCAGCTTGTTGCGCTGGTCCGTTGTTGCCGTGCTTGGCGTCGCCTGGGGGTACGGGGCGAGCGTGCTGGCGTGCTGGCGTGCTGGCTAGAGCGCGGGTGCCAATGATTTTTGATTGGTGGTGAGCAGCGCTTTTCATGGTGTCATGGACGCCGCCAAAGCAGGGCTGAGAAAACTATAATGCGAGGAAAGGCCACGCCGACTTCGGACGAGCACCATCTGGAGGAGTAGTTCAATGGCTCATCAACGCGGCCCCGTGCGCCGCGCCGTGGCCGGGGACAATGTCGCGGAGGCAGTCGATCTTGTGTTGCACGAGGTGCAGGCCGCGCGGCGTGACCTCACCATAACCGGCTTCTGCATGCGGCAGGCAGAAATGCTTCGCAGAATAGATCGAGCCAAAGCCACCCTTGCTGATCTGGTGCAGTCCGGAAGCGACCACGTGTGCAGCAGGGGCTTGGTTTGAGCTGGTGCCGCGAAGTAGCCACTATCGGCATCAAACGCAAAGTTTGAGAGCGGCAATAGAGCGAAACAAGCCTGCCTAAGATGCCGCTGATATTCGCCCGGCAGACTAACAAACCGTCCCGCGACTATGGACGATGCGATGACAATAGCCAAGGCTAGCAATTACCAGCGACTGAAATAATCGGTCATTCCCGATTGTGATACCGTGGCACACGTCGGGGGCGGGCAGCTATGCAGCTTGTGCCGGAAGAGATCTGCGGCTGAAGGGCGCGGTTACACT
The DNA here is from genome assembly GCF_054185185.1 of Bradyrhizobium sp. UFLA05-153. Classification (NCBI taxonomy): domain Bacteria; kingdom Pseudomonadati; phylum Pseudomonadota; class Alphaproteobacteria; order Hyphomicrobiales; family Nitrobacteraceae; genus Bradyrhizobium; species Bradyrhizobium sp. UFLA05-153. The sequence goes on along the minus strand of NZ_JBBIAM010000009.1, from coordinate 132,765 downwards.
GGCGGGCCTATTTCAAAAACGATGCCAAAAACTGCCAGACGATCACTAGCACCACAATGACCAACATCGCGTGGATGGTCCTGCGGCCGATTCGGTTCATTCTAGAACCTCATATTCGAACGCAACGCCTTCGGGGTCATTCTCCTCGAACCACTTTTCGGCCGCGTCGACCGTGGCGAAGACCTTGATGTGGTCGGCATCGCCGACCTGCTTGGCGGTGTTGACATGGACGAAGACGGTCATTCATCCCTCTTCAGTTCGCCGGCTTCCGTCGCGGTCCCGTGCCGGACTGGGCCGGCCTCGGTTCAAGGCTCGCATAATGCCAATGCGAGCGAGCATCGACGGTCCACCTTTCTCCGCTACCAGGATCAGCGCTTCCGTCGCGGCTTGCCACTCCGGCGCGTCGTGCACGGCCTTGGGGAGCTTCGCGATGTACTGACCGGCATCGCGCGGGGTGACCAGCTTGCGGCCGTCCACCTTGATTGGGTCGTCGAAAGGCCGTCCCCAGCTTCGATCGGTCATTGGAGCCCAGCCCCCCGAGTTGTCACCTGAGCGTAGAATTCACCTAGTTGAATGCGCCCCCGGCTCGCTTAGGACATTATTCCCCCATGCAAGCCGTAGAGATGCGAGCGAGAGCCATAAAGTGCGCGGAACTGGCCAAGAAGGCCAACCCGATCACGCGGTACTTCTACATCCAAGCCGCTCAGCAATGGCACCACATGGCCGCGCAACTGGAACTGTTGGAGCGCGAGCGGGTGTATCGGATCATTCGGGACCGTCCGGAATAATTTAGCAGTCTCCATTCGAGGAACCAGAATTTTGAACGTGCATTAATTGCTCGTCGGACGCGGGATAAGCCCATGACTGACAGGCAAAAAGAACGGATTGAACACCAGGTCGGCTCGATGCTTGAACGGCTGTCTCGGGGGAACGATTACACGCGTGAACTGGTGGAGCACTCAAAGGAACAAATCAGGCGCTCCCTGAAACTTCTCAAGCGCTCCGAGGACCCCAAAGACGAGTAGGGCCGCCTTCCGCGCTCCATTGGTCGAAAGCGGTCCGCGCCGTGCCAGACACTGCGCAACTTCACGAGACGGTCTATGATCGGCTCGCGATGAAATCGGTGCGCAACTACACGAGTTTCGGTCCGTACAGGCCCGCCGCTTTGCCAAATCATCGAAAGGCGAAAGCGTTCTTCGAACCGTCCTCGACGGAGAAGGGTCCCCGCACCGGCGAAAGCTCTCAAGATCAAACGCAAACGTCTGGGCCAACTGCGACTTGAGCAAACAACAGCTAGGCCCAGGTGCCCGAGTCGGTGAATCACGAGTTAATTTTCCGGCAAATTTCGGCGCTTGCCGATCCCCCGACTCAGTCTATGACGCTTTCGTCGCACGAAAAAAACGGGTGCACGGATGCAAAATTCGAACGACGTCGCGAGCAACGGGATACTTCGGGAGCGCGTCCTGTCCTTGCTCGTCGTGGGAGCCAGCGTGTTGGGCGGAAGCGCTGTTTTGCTAATACAGGCGCTACCGCCAATACTTCATGGTTTTCCGTAGGGTCAGAAACGACTTTCGAGCGGCAGCGAGACAACTTTGAGCCGCGCAGAAGTGTCCAATAAAACGTCCAACAAAGCGTCCAACAAGGTAATTAGCCATTCGTTGTAAGTAATTGATTTTACAAAGGAACGTCGTCAGAAATATTTGCGTCGGAGCGCTTCACCCGCTCCATCGCAATTTCCCCTTTAGATACATGAGCTTGTCGTGCATCTCCGGGGTGAATCTGCCTCGGATTTGTTCGATTTCCTACAATTGCCGTACAACGCAAGATGCTTCTGGTGCCTTCCGAAGGCGACCCATGGTCTTTGACTTCAAGGTCTATTACAGGAAGGTTGCAGTTCGCCGCTTCCACATCGGTCAGGCGGACGACCGCCGCCGCTCGATTTCGCCGGATCAGGCGGGTCAACTCGGCTCAGTTCGATTTTCACTCGGCGGGCAGGAGCAAAGTCGGCTCTTGCCTTGGCCGCCATGCGGAAACCAGACCCTCCAGCTCGCGGCGAATGTTGTCCACGACGCTGGCCCAGTCGCCTCTCTTTGGCTGCCTGAAGAGCCTCATTGACTGATACCACGGGCTGTCGTCGCGGTTGAGCATCCAGCGCCAATCCGGGCTGAATGGCACCATCGTCCAGACGGGAATGCCCAGCGCGCCGGTGAGGTGAATGACGCTGGTGTCGACCGAGATCACCAGATCGAGACAGGAAACCAGCGCCGCTGTGTCGGTGAAATCCTTGATCTGGTCCGTCAGATCGATGATGTCAGGACGTTCGCTTAGGAAGGCCCGGTCCTGATCCCGGATGCCTTTTTGCAGGCTGACGAACTGGACGTCGCAATCCAGGAGAGGCGCAAGCGTGCGCAGTGCCATCGATCGGTTGTGATCGTTCTTGTGATCCGGATTCCCTGACCAGACAAGACCGACGCGGAAGCGATTGCGGGGGCCAAGTCGGTCTTCAAGCCGGTCTTCCCACGTCTTGACGCGCGCCGCCGGGGACGCAGGAAGGTACCGCTCCGCGAACGGGATCGTATCGAGCCGCGTCCTGAACGCCAGCGGCAGGCTTCCAAGAGCACAGTGCAGGTCGAACTCAAGCCACGTTCCGGACAGGTCGGCGACACAGGTTGCGATTCCGGGGATACCACTCAAGAGCTTCTGGATTGGAGGCTGGACCGCCAGGATGACTCGAGCCCCGAGCGCGGCCACCATGGGCACATAGCGCGCGAACTGGATTGAGTCGCCCAATCCCTCGTCGCAATAAAGTAGTATACTCTTGCCTTCGATCGGCTGGTCACCAAGCCAGGCGGGGCTGGAAAAACCGCGCGTGATGGCGCCAAGAGACGCACGGGCCTCGCGTCCCGGCCAGCCCCGCTCCAAATCTCCGGTCAGCAGCTGAAGCAGCGCGAAATTGAAAATCGTCAGCGCACGGTCTGGTTCGATCGCCAGGGATCTGTCGAGGGTCGCGAAGGCTTCATCCAGCAATTGCAGTTCCAACAATATCCATGCCTTGTTGGAAAGCGCTTCGGTAAAATCCGGCCGAAGTTCGAGCGCGCGATCGATGCTCGCTAGTGCCTGCTCCGTCCGGCCCAATTTCGACTGGAGTGTGCCAAGGTTGCTGTGCGTTTCCGCCAGGCCGGGGTCGAGCGCAATGGACTTCTTGTAGTCGGCCTCCGCTTCCTCGAGCCGGTTCGCCTCCTGGAGGCACATGCCGCGTGTTTGATACAGAGCCGCGGAATTTGGATTCAGTTTCTCGGCCGCGTTGAAGCATTCCAGGGCTTCCACATACCGGCCGAGTTCGAGCAGCAGCCTGCCGCAGTTAATCGCTGCCTCCAGATATTGCGGATAGAGCTTCAGTGCCCGCTGGAAATGCAGCACAGCCTCGTCCATGCGCCCGAGTTGCCAGTGCTGATAGCCGAGGGAATTCGAGAGGAGCGCGTCCTGTGGTATGGAGGACAACGCCTTGCTCTGGTGCTGCCGTGCGTCCGGCCGCCATGCGGAAACCGGGCCCTCCAGTTCGCGGCGAACGCAGTCCACGACGCTGGCCCAGTCGCCTCGCTTTGGCTGCCTGAAGAGTCTCATTGACCGATACCACGGACTGTCGTCGCGGTTGAGCAGCCAGCGCCAATCCGGGTTGAAAGGCAACATCGTCCAGACGGGAGCGCCCATCGCGCCGGCAAGGTGAACGACGCTGGTATCGACCGAGATCACGAGGTCAAGGCAGCAAATCAGCGCCGCCGTGTCGCTGAAATCCGCGAGCTGTTCCGTAAGGTCGACGATGTCAGGACGTTCGCCGAGGAAGGCCCGGTCCTGATCCCGAACGCCTTTTTGCAGGCTGACGAACTGGACGTCGCAATCCAGCAGAGGAGCAAGCGCGTGCAGTGCCATCGATCGATTGTGATCGTTCTTGTGATCCGGATTCCCCGACCAGACGAGACCGACGCGGAAGCGATTGCGGGGGCCAAGCCGGTCTTCCCACGTCTTGACGCACCCCGCCGGAGGCGCAGGAAGGTACGGCTCAGCGAATGGGATCGTATCGAGCCGCGTCCCGAACGCCAGCGGCAGGCTTCCAAGAGGACAGTGCAGGTCGAACGCCAGCGACGTTGTAGACGATCGGACGGCACACGTTGCGACGCCGGGCACCCCAGCCAGGAGCCGCTGGATCGGAGGCTGGACCTCCAGGATGACTTGAGCCCCGAGCGCGGCCACCATGGGCACGTAGCGCGCAAACTGAACCGAGTCGCCCAATCCCTCGTCAGCATGAAGCAATATGGTCTTGCCTTCGATCGGCTGGTCACCAAGCCAAAGGGGGCGGGAAAAACTGTGACCGGCGAGGCCCAGAGACGACGCTTTCCAACGAGCTTCGCGTCCCAACCAGCCCCGCTCAAAATCTCCGGTCAGCAGCTGAAGCAGCGCGAAATTGAAAATCGTCGGCGCACGGTCTGGTTCGATCGTCAGGGATCTGTGAAACGTCGCGAAGGCTTCATCCAGCAATTGCAGATCCAACAATATCCATGCCTTGTTGGAAAGCGCTGCGGCAAAATCCGGACGAAGTTCGAGCGCGCGATCGATGCTCGCCAGTGCCTGCTCCGTCCGGCCAAGTCTCGAGTGAAGCAAGCCGAGGTTGTTGTGCGTTTCCGCCAGGCTGGAGTCCAGTGCGATGGACTTCTCGTAGTCGGCCTGCGCTTCCTCGAACCGGTTCGCGTCCTGGAGGCAAACGCCGCGCATTTGATACAGAACTGCGGAATTTGGATTCAGTTTCTCGGCTGCGTTGAAGCATTCCAGGGCTTCCGCATGCCGGCCGAGATCAAGCAGCAGCTTGCCGCAATTGTTCGCTGCCTCCAGATATTGCGGATAGAGCTTTAGCGCCCGCTGGAAATGCAGCACAGCCTCGTCCATGCGCCCGAGTTGCCAGTGCTGATAGCCGAGGGAATTCGAGAGGAGCGCATCCTCTGGTTTGGGCGACAACGCTTTGCTCTGGTGTTGCCGTGCTTCCGACCGCCGTGCGGAAACCAGGCCCTCCAGCTCAAGGCGACCGCGATCCACGACGCTGGCCCAGTCACCTCTCTTTGGTTGCCTGAACAGCTTCATGGACGAATACCACGGACTGTCGTCGCGGTTGAGCAGCCAGCGCCAATCCGGGTTGAAAGGCAACATCGTCCAGACGGGGACGCCCAGCGCGCCGGCAAGGTGAACGACGCTGGTGTCGACCGAGATCACCAGATCGAGACAGGAAACCAGCGCCGCTGTGTCGGTGAAATCCTTGATCTGGTCCGTCAGGTCGACGATGTCAGGACGTTCGCCGAGGACGGCCTGATCCTGATCCCGGACGCCTTTTTGCAGGCTGACGAACTGGACGTCGCAATCCAGGAGAGGCGCAAGCGTGCGCAGTGCCATCGATCGATTGTGATCGTTCTTGTGATCCGGATTCCCCGACCAGACGAGACCGACGCGGAAGCGATTGCGGGGGCCAAGCCGGTCTTCCCAAGCCTTCACGCGCGCCGCCGGAGGCGCAGGAAGGTACGGATCCGCGAACGGGATCGTATCGAGCCGCGTCCCGAACGCCAGCGGCAGGCTTCCAAGAGGACAGTGCAGGTCGAACGACAGCGACGTCGAAGACGTTCGGTCGATACATGTTGCGACTCCAGTGATGCCACCCAAGAGCTTCTGGATCGGAGGCTGGACCTCCAGGATGACTTGAGCCCCGAGCGCGGCCACGATGGGCACATAGCGCGCAAACTGGATTGCATCGCCCAATCCCTCGTCGGCATAAAGCAATATGGTCTTGCCTTCGAGCGGCTGATCACGAAGCCAAAGGGGTTGGGGAAAGCCGCGACCGGCGAGGCCGAGAGACGATGCTTTCCAACGGGCCTCGCGTCCCAACCAGCCCCGCTCAAAGTCTCCGGTCAGCAGCTGAAGCAGCGCGAGATTCCAGATCGTGTCCGCATTGTGCGGGTCGACCGCCAGCGATTTGCGAAAGGCTGCAAAAGCTTCATCCAGCAATTGCAGGCTCCACAACGCCCGTGCCTTTTCGTTCAGCGCTGCGGAAAAATTCGGACGAAGTTCGAGCGCGCGATCGATGCTCGCTAATGCCTGCTCCATCCGGCCAAATCTCGAATGAAGCGTGCTGAGGTTCTTGTGGGTCTCAGCCTCGCAAGGGTTCAGCGCAATGGACCTCTCGAAGTCGGCCTGCGCTTCCTCGAACCGGCCCAACCGTTGGAGGCAAAGGCCGCGCGTTTGATACAGAGGTGCGATATTTGGATTGAGCCTATCGAATTCGTTGAAGCATTCCAGGGCTTCGGCATACCGGCCGAGATCAAACAGCAATTTGCCCTGTTTCGCGGCCTCCAAACTTCGTTTCGCGGCCTCCAAATTTTGCGGAGCGACCTTTTGGGATTGTTTGGCCGTGGCCCGGCGCTCTTGACGATTCATAAGCTTACCTGAAAAAGGTGGACAACGTCAGATTGCTCGCCGACTCTCTGTCATGCGGGAAGGGGGCGTCCGTCGCACTTGCCTTCTCGTTTCGTCAGTTCGCGTTCAGCTAATGCTGGTGGAGTCCACCGAGCGCGACCGTAGCATCCCATCGAGATCGTTTATGGTGCGAAGCTGGCGCGAAGCTGGCGCGGCCCGCCGCGCTTCTGGCGGGAGATGAAGACGGGCCGCGGGTCGTCCTATCAATGGGCTCCAGCTGATCGAGCTATGCGTTGCTGCTCCTCGAACAATGCCCGTGGCCGCATGCGATGGTCCTCTATGGATTGCGATGATGCGCGATTTGAACTGTTACCGTGTTCGGAAGTTCAATCCTTCGAATGAGCACCACTGGAAGCGGAGGAAGCTCAAGAGGGGAACCTGAGCCCAGTTGAGAAGGACGGGTTTCATGACCCATATTCAAACAGGCAATCAGATCGTTACCCAGATCACCGTAGTCGAAGCCGATCCGGGAAAGCAGGATGAGGCACTCTCGCTGATGACCGATCGAGCACGATTCATGGCGCGCCAGCCGGGCTTTGTCTCAATCAGCTTACATCGAAGCCTCGACGGCCGGCGCATCGTCAACTACATCCAATGGCAAAACCGCCAACTCCTGCAGTCCGCACACCAATCACCGGACTTTCGCAAGGCGTGGGGTAAGTTTGATGACCTGACCGACGAAATCGATCCCCATCTGTATGAAGTCGTTCAAGTTCTGGATGCCCGCTGAGTTTTTTGCATTGGCATCGAGATCCTGCATGGAAGCTTGACGATTGCTTTCGAGCGTAGGGACGGTTCACAGGCCCAAGTTTGCACCCTAAGCAAATCGGCATTTGTTGAAGTAGTGCGGGCAGCGGTTTGACCCGACGCTGAGACGAAGCCTCGTCATCGGCGTGCTCTTTCACGTTCTGCCTTGGAAGCGTATCGTTGCGATCGAGCGAGGTCGCCTTGAGCGGCCCCGTGGTTCAGAAGTTTCTCTTCGATCTCAGAAACTCTCGAAAAGAACCGGGAGGACCCCTCATGGATGACGCAAGGCTGAAATATTACGGGTGGGGCCGCGAAGGAGAAGGCATGAGCGCAGAGGAGCGAAAGTTTGTTCTCGGCCGCTATCATGCGAAGTTTGGAACTGGCGAGTTCGATACGATCGCAGTCCCGCGCCTTGAAGACCTCTCCCTGCGGGAGCCGCGCGTGCTGCCGCCTGCTTCGCTGTCCCCCTTCTGCACGGCGGAACGCTACGATCGCGCCGCGCACACCTATGGCAAGTCATATCCGGATTATGTCAGAGCGATGCTCGGCAACTACGATTGTGCGCCCGACGTCGTGGCCTATCCACGTAATGAGGCGGAGATTGCGGCCGTGATGGACTGGGCAGGTTCTGTCGGCGCTTCGCTGACGCCTTTCGGGGGCGGATCCAGTGTCTGCGGCGGAGTCGAGCCGCGCGTTGACGGCATCAAGCATAAAGCTGCCGTTACCCTCGACCTGCGCAATCTCGCTAAAGTCGTCGAAGTGGATCCGGTATCTCGCGCGGCATTGATTGAAGCCGGCACCTATGGCCCATCTTTGGAAAAGCAGCTCAAGCCCAACGGCTTCACGTTGCGGCACTTCCCGCAAAGCTTTGAATATTCGACTCTCGGCGGCTGGATTGCGACACGATCGGGCGGCCATTTCGCCAGCCTTCACACTCACATCGACGATTTCGTCGAAAGCCTGCGCGTCGTGACGCCAGCTGGTGTGGTCGAAACGCGCCGGCTTCCCGGGTCGGGTGCGGGTCCCAGTCCCGACCGCATGTTCATTGGCTCGGAAGGAATTTTGGGTGTGATTTCGCGCGCCTGGATGCGATTGCAGCCCCGTCCCAAATTCCGCGCCGGCGCATCCGTTCGTTTTCCGTCGTTCTTCGATGCCGCGCGCGCCGTGCGTGCAGTCGCGCAAGCGGGCCTCTATCCATCAAATTGCCGGATCCTGGACCCGCAGGAGGCCTTCAACACCGGTGCAGCCGATGGGAGCGTTGCCATCATGGTGCTCGCGTTCGAATCGGGCGATCATCCGATGGACGCCTGGATGGCGCGCGCACTGGAATGCTGCACCGACCATCGGGGAACGCCGGAGCCGGCAAAGGCGAGCGGCGCGCATCTGGAAGGTGCGGCGGGCATCTGGCGCAACGCGTTCATTCGGATGCCCTATGCGCGCGAATTTCTAGCGCCCGCAGGCCTTATCAACGATACGTTCGAGACTGCCATCACCTGGGATCAGTTCGAAGGCTTTCACGACAACGTCAAAGGGGCGACCGAGCGCGCCATTCTTGAAGCAACTGGCGTCAAGGGTGAAGTCACTTGCCGTTTCACCCACCTCTACCCGGACGGGCCTGCACCCTATTTCACTTTCCATGCTCTTGGTCGCCACGGCGGACTTCTCGAGCAGTGGCAGGCCATCAAGAACGCGGCAAGCGACGCGCTGATCGCGGCAGGTGGCACAATCACCCATCATCATGCCGTCGGCCGCGATCACAGGCCGTGGTACGACCGGCAACGGCCGGAACTTTTCGCAGCCGCATTGCGGGCAGCCAAGCGGGAACTGGATCCGCAGTGCATACTCAACCCGGGCGTCCTGATTGATCCGTAGTCGCTATTGGCGGAAGCACAAAGTCGGCGGCCCATCGAACCACCGCGAGAGCTCATGACGTTCCCTTTGATTGGCACGTCTTGTGCTGCGGCACGGCGTCGCAATGAGAGCGACAGGAGCGAAATGGTGACGCGCAACGGTCAGTCCATGACGAGATCCAGAGCGTTGCTGCGTCTAGGAAAGCATGGCCGCTGACGCGAGTCGACCTTCCAAGTTTCAACAACGCTGATTTGGAATCTTCCAAAGCAGCTTTGGAAGTTTTCCAAACATGGTGACGATTCGAGTCGTCGATGATCGAGACATTCTAAGTCGCTGCGCGCGCATTTGCGTTGCGGTCACGATAACGTCTCTCTAAAGAGGCGATGCAGACGCAGCAATCGGACGTTGCAGATCGATGGAAGGCAACCAAGTCCGGAGTTCGAGTCTGCGGATGAGTTGATTCACGAGCTACATGTATCGGCCGGGCACGGACGCGGAGAGCGGATCTTCGGTCCATGGTCGGTGCTGGCCGAGCGCGGCGTCAGCTCGCGTGGCGACGTGCTGCTAATGAGGGACTTTCTGGAAATGCGACGTGCAGGTGAAGTTCGGGTGGCAGTTCGCTTCGGTGCGAAACTGCTAAGTGGGGTGGCGTTGCTAGGCTGGTTGGAATCGCCCGCTCGATCTCAAACAGCGCAGGACGCCAACTCCCTTCCACCCGTTACGGTCGACGCTCCGACGCAGCAGTCGGTCCGTCGCGCACCAGCCAAGCGAAGTGCTGTCCGGGTCCAGTCAACGTCACGCCGCGCTGCGGTGGCTGGTGCTCCGCACCCCGAGGGGCAACCGAAGCCATCGCAATCCGGTGTGGTGCCCGCCTTTGCAGGCGGCCAGGTCGCTCAAGGCGGGCGGCTCGGACTGCTCGGCAACACCGACACGATGAAGGCGCCGTTCAACGTGACGAGCTACACGGACAAGTTCATCCGTGATCAACAGGCAACGACGGCTGCGGGTGCCTTGATCCTGGATCCTTCCGTGCGAAGTACCCATCCAACAGGTGGCCTGCTCGATTCCTTCTACATTCGTGGCTTCCCGGTCAACGAAGGCAACAACGGTGAGTTCGCCTTCGAGGGGCTCTACGGGATCGCGCCGAGCTACCGCATCTTCACGGACTACGTCGAGCGCATTGAGGTGCTCAAGGGTCCCTCAGCCGCGCTGTCGGGCATTGCGCCCAATGGCGGCGTCGGCGGCGTCATCAACGTTGTGCCAAAGCGCGCAGGAGAGGATTTGACTCGCTTCGCCGTGGACTATGGCTCGGCCTCACGGTTCGGTGGTCACTGGGATGTTGCCAGGCGATACGGCGACAGCAAGGAATGGGGCGTGCGGGCCAGCGGCAGCCTGCGCGACGGCGATACGCCCATTGATCGGCAATCTGAAGCGACGGGCGTCGGATCGCTGGCCCTCGACTATAAGGGCGAACGGTTCAGATCTTGGCTCTACCTCATCGCCCAGACCGATCGCTTCGACGCTCCGTCACGTCCCTTTCTCATGGCTTCCGGCCTGCAAGTGCCAAAGGCGCCGGATGGTCGACTGAACGTGACGCAGCCCTGGGAATGGTCGCGCATCAACGATCAATCTGCCCTGCTGCGAAACGAATACGATCTAAGCGATCAAGTGACGCTGTTCGCCGACGTCGGCGGATCGCGAACCAACGTCGAGCGATTCTTTGGTCTCCCGACGATCGTCAACACGAGCGGTGACACGACCTCGATGCCCCAATTCTTCGGTCTCAGCATTGATCGAACCACATATGACGGCGGCGTCCGCGCCCGCTTCGATACCGGCTTCATCCATCATGCCGTCGCCTTCCAGGCCTCGGTCTATCATGATGCACTGTACCGGCGGTTGACCAATGGCACTCTGGTCGCCTCGAATATCTATAATCCGACAGTGGCGCCTACTCAGTTCGCAAACGAGGTCAGCGGGCGCCCTCGGCTTTCGGACAGTGAACTCACGGGGCTCTCGATTGCTGACACCCTGTCCGTGCTCGATGAACGCGTCCTGTTGACTTTGGGTGTGCGGCGCCAGGGCATCGAGGCGAACAACTATCTCTCCAATGTCGGAACTCTCACGTCGTCGTACGACAAGAGCGCGACCACGCCTGTGGTCGGTCTCGTCATCCGGCCGCGGGACAACGTCTCTCTGTACGCGAACTACATTGAAGGTCTAAGTCGGGGTGACGTTGCGCCCCAGACCGCTTCCAATTTCGGCGAAGTGCTTGCACCGTACATCGCCAAGCAGTACGAGGCCGGCATCAAGGTGGACTTCGGCCGGTTCGCAACCACCTTCAGCGCATTCGAGATATCGAAGGCGAGCGGTGAGTTGTCCGCCGGGCGTTTCGCGGCGACCGCCGAACAGCAAGTCCGAGGGCTCGAGTTCAACGTATATGGCGAACTCATGCCTGATGTTCGGCTCCTCGGGGGCGTTTCGTTGCTGGATGGCACCCTTACGAAGACAGCCGTTGCGGCAAATGTTGGCAACACGCCAATCGGGGTTCCCAACGTACAGGCCAATGTTGGAGCCGAATGGGATCTCCCGTGGATGAGGGGGCTCACTTTGAATGGCGCAGTCATTTACACGGGCAAGCAGTTCATCGATAGCGCGAACAAGCAGTCGATCCCGGATTGGACGCGGCTCGATCTCGGCGCCCGCTACACGACGGCGATCAACGGCAGGAAGACGGTTTTCCGCGCGAACGTTCAGAATGTGACCGGCGCGACCTATTGGTCCGGCGTGGCTTCATTCGGAACATTTTTCCTGGGAGCACCGCGCACGTATCTCCTCTCAATGACCGTCGACATGTAATCGCCGCTCCTGCCGCTGGGTAGGGCGCTTTATGAACCGATCCTGCTGACAAGGATCAGGCTGGTCGATATGCAAGTTTGCCTCCTTTCGCCAACATGCTTAATCCCGACCGAAGAGGTCGATCTCGACAGAGTAGCGGAGCTGCAGGCGCAGATCCTCAGCGCAGGTTGCTGGACTGTTCCGATCACGGCGGAAAGGGATGTCCTCTGCGTGATGGACGGTCATCACCGGCTAACGGTCGCGCACCGTCTGCAGCTGCCGTTCGTGCCGGTGGTTCTCTTGGGTTACGGCGCAGTACGAGTCGAGAGCTGGCGGCCGGGGCTGACGATCACGCCAGCGAGCATCCTCGCAATGGCGCGCAGTGGTCGAAAATTTCCCTGCAAGACGACGCGACATATTTTTGATCAGAGCCTTCCGAGCTGCAACCTGTCGTTGGAGAGCTTGCGCCACCTGGCTCCGACAGAACGCGTTGTCGCCCATGCCGAAAGGGCGAGGTCGTGACCTTGCATGGCCATAAGCCCGGTGGGGGCCTCTTGCCGATTCTACGGCCAGGCACGGCGGAGCTCTTGGTGGGCAACGGCCCGCTGCTGATCGATTGGGTTACCCGACATGGGTCTCCGGTCAATCTGATTTGGCCCGATGAGCTGCGGACGAATCTCGCAGCACTCAAAAATGTCTTGCGCGAGAGCGGTGTCGCACACGCGATCTATTACGGAGCGAAAGTCAACAAATCTCCCAGGCTGTTGTCTGCAGCGTTGCGCGCAGGGGCGGGCATCGACGTCTCAAGCCTTTATGAGTTGCGAGATGCCAGGCAGCTTGGTGCCGACGGCACACAACTTGTGGCGACTGGCCCGGCGAAGACGGCTCTGTTCCACAAAGAGCTTATTGACTGCAATGCTCTCATATCGGTGGATTCACCGGAAGAGCTCGAGGATCTGATCCGCTGCCTTCCGTTAGCGGGCCCGGTTCAGGCGGTGCTGCTGCGATTGCGTCCCACCAACCATGCGCAGAACCGGTTTGGCATGCCGGCGGCGGCCATCCAGCAGTGTCTGGCGCGCATTGCTGGTGAAAACCGGTTGCGCTTTGACGGGCTGCACTTCCATCTGAGTGGCTATGGCTGGGAATCTCGTGCGCAAGCGATTGGAGAAGCAGCCGGCCTGATCGACGAATCCCGCGCACAAGGTTTTGCGCCGCGCATGATCGACATTGGCGGCGGACTGCCGATCCAATATGTCGATCGATGTGCCTATCAAGCGCATCTTGAGTCGCAGATGCCTGAGGACTACCGCACGGGGAAGGTGCCGGGCTCCTTCTATCCTTACGGTGGAGCGCTTTCTGCAGCCGACTGGCTACGGAGCCTACTGCGCGCACCGATGGCCGATGGCCGCAGCATCGCGAATTATCTCGTTCAAGAGGGGCTGGTACTGGGGATGGAGCCCGGTCGAGCACTGGCCGACCAGGCCGCGATCTCCGTCTTCCGGGTGTTGCGCGTGAAAGCGATTGGCTGTGATGCTCACGTCATCTTCGTCGAAGGCAGCAGCTTCAGCGCTTGCGAAACCTGGTTCGGCTCCGAATTCCTCGTCGACCCAATCCTGGTGCCAGCCATAACGCCGCCGGTCGCCACAAAACCGATCCGAGGTTATCTGGCGGGCCATAGCTGCCTGGACGAGGACGTCCTTAGCAATCGATGGCTCACCTTTCCGATCGCTCCGCGAGCGGGAGATCTTCTGGTTTATGCCAACACCGGCGGTTACCAGATGGACCTGCTTGAGAACGAATTCCACCGCCACCCGATGCCGAGCCGTCTTTGCGTGGTTCAGGACACAGAAGGGCAGCTAACGCTCGTTCCCGACACGATAGGAGAGGCACAATGCTTTGCACGACCGTAAGCCAGTTTATCGGCCAGACGCCGGTGATGCCGATTGCCGTACCCAACAGCGGCGCCACGCTTGTGCTGAAGCTTGAAAAGAACAATCCGGGCGGCTCCATGAAAGACCGCATGGCGCGCAGCATGGTGCTTGCGGCACTCGAGGACGGACGGCTCGTACCGGGTGGTACGATCGTCGAATCGTCGTCTGGCAACACCGGGATCGGACTGGCGATAGCCGCCTTGGAATTGGGCCTGCGCTTCATTGCCGTTGTCGATCATCACGCCGCGCCGGACAAGATCCGCACGATGCGTGCGCTGGGTGCGGAAATTCGTTACGTCGAAGGCGACTATCGAGAGGACGAGGTTGCGGTGGTGGAGCGGCAACGGCTGGCCGCCCAACTCGGTGCTCAGCTTCCCGATGCGTTGTTCATGAACCAGTCCGACAATCCGGCAAATCCGGACGGCTACGCCGGTTTCGTCGACGAACTCCTGACACAGCTTCCAGACGGCATCGACGCCTTTGTCGGCTGTGTCGGCACTGGCGGTTCAATGACCGGTATCGCCCAGCGTCTGAAGCGGGCTAACCCTGCTGTCCGGACCATCGCTGTGGAGCCAGCCGGCTCGATCGTGTTCGGCAAACCCGGCCATCCCTACTATCAGTCGGGCACAGGAACGCCCGCCGGCGATGAAGTCGGCAAGGTGCTCGACTATGGATGCATCGATGAAGGGGTGCAGGTCACCGACACCCAAGCCTTCGAAACGGCACGTTTTATCGCGCGGCGCCACGGGCTTCTGGTCGGGGGCTCGACCGGGGGCACCATCTACAAGGCGCTGGAATTCATTGCGGCCGGCAAACTGTCCGGCACGGTCGTCACGCCCGTTGCCGATGGCGGCGAGAAATATCTCGGTTCGGTTTTCGACGATGAATGGATGGCCAAGCGCGGCTTGTTGGATCCGACAATCGGCACACAACTCGATGCCTGGCTGACGGGAAGGGCGCGCGCAGCATGAAGGTGACGATCTGCGGTGCAGGGCGCACGGGGCATTTGAATGCCGTGCTCTTCAAGCAGCGTCCAGGCATCACCGTCTCTGTGCTGACGGGAGCGGCTGCCGTTGCCGAACGGTGGACGAGCGGAGACGGCGTTTGGCAGGCCCAGGCGCCGGACGGCCACGTCTTGAGCGGGCGGCCCGACTTTGTCGGCACCGATCCGAGCGAGGCACTCATCAACACGGACATGGTGATCATAACGCAGCCGGCTCAAGCGCGGCCTGCGCTTCTACACTCCTTCGCGGGGCATCTCCCCCGGGACAAGCGTGTCTATGTCGGCGCAATTCCCGGCTTTTGCGGCTTCAACTGGCTCGCAGCCAAAATCCTTTCCGGTGCGGACAATGTGGTGATCTGGGGCATGAAGGACGTGCCCCATACCGCCTTTGACCTGGTCCCGGGCGAGCGGGTGCGCACGGGAGGCGCCAAGGCCCAGCTCTTCGCGGCGCTTCATCGCCGCGAGACTTCAGCGAGCCGTACCAAGCTGCAGGCGATGCTGAATCGCCTTTATGAAGCCCCCGTCACCCTGCTGCAGGACTTTCTGGAAATCACGCTGACGCCGGGCAATGCATTGATGCATCCCGCGGTGCTCTATGCCTTGATCGGCCCCGGCGCTCCCTGGGAAAACAAGCCCTTTGATCGTCCCCTTTGCTGGTGGAGCGATTGCCCGCGCGCCGGTGCCGAACTGCTGGAGGCCTGCGATGCGGAAAACCAGGCAATCCGGCATGCGGTCGAGTCACGCCTGGACATTGATCTCAGTTCGGTGAAGCCGCTCCGACAGGAATTGATCGAGGCGTACGGTAGCCAGATCGGGGACAACCGGACTATGCACACGCTGTTGCGAACCAACCGTGCTTATGCGGGCATTCACGCTCCACTCGTTACAAACCCGGAGGGGCCCGGCCTCGTCATCGATCGCGCAAGCCGCGCTTTCCACGAAGACATTGCCTTCGGGCAGGCTCTGCTCGTGGAACTGGCCGCGCGGCTTGAAGTGCCAACTCCCGCTATCACGAAAACCTACAACTGGGCGCTCAACTACCACGGCGGGTTCACCGAAGGCGCACCGGCCTGTTTGCCTGCCAATTGGCCGGAGGAAGCGTAATGGCCCAGAGGATGTCTTCTTCCGCAGATGCGGAAGCTCAGGCGCGTGCTGCGCAGCTTTGGCTGGCGGCATCGCGCAATGCGCTCAACCGGTTGGTCCGCTGCCTGTTCGCCGAGCGTCTTCTTGTACCGGACGCATTATTGTGGTCGCGCGACGGCAACCAGGCATGGCTCCCGCTTTGGCAGTCACGGCGGGTCCTGCATTTCGCCGATCTGCGTCGTGCGCCTGCCGGAACATTGCAAAATCGTGGTTCTGTCGAAGTACTGGATGAGACCGGCGCTCGATACCGGATCGATGATCCCGCCGATCTCATCCGGGAGGTCGCGCCCGCCTTGGCGATCCCGCCTGCATCGGACGGCGTCCAGCTCCTGATACGCGACGTCGAGGACAGCATGCGCAACGACGTTCTGGCGCGTCGCCATCGGGAGCACTGGAGCGCCGAGTTGCGAGGAAAGGTGGCCGCAGCAGGCGTGCGGGGATTCCTCGCATATCTGGCAAAGAGCCTGCCGCCGCATCTGGCGGCCATGACTCTCGATCAATGGGGCGCGTTGGAAGGTCACCCCTTCTATCCGACGTGGAAGGCCAAACCCGACCTGTCGCCTGAGGACGTCACGGCCTTGTCGCCTGAGTTCGGCGCTCGCGTGCGCGTTCGGATCGCAGCGCTACGCAGAGAATGGTCCTATGTGGAGAAGATGCCGCATGTTGGCAGCTATTCGGAATGGTTCGCTCAAAATTTCCCCGAGTTCTGGCGCGACTGGGCCGAAGGATTGAACAAACGTGGAAAGTCTACCGAGGACTGGCTGCCTCTGCCTGTCCATATCTGGCACCTCGACAATTTCCTGCGCCGTGAATTTGCGGCTGAAATTGCTTCCGGAGTTTTCGACCCGGATGGCCCAGAGGTCGTGACGCTGCCGTCAATGTCGTTCCGCACAATGCTGCCGGATACACAGGAACCGAGACCCTTTATCAAACTGCCGGTGGCGATCTGGATGACCAGCGAACAGCGCACGCTGCAGGCCAAATCGATTCACATGGGGCCGCGTCTCAGCACCCTGATCTCCGATATTCTGTCGAAAGAGAGAGATATTTCTGACAGGTTGGAGATCTTTACCGAAGAGCTGGGTGCAATCCTGCACCATCCCGTAACGGGCGACGAGCATCCGGGCCGCTTTCTTTCGGTCGTCTACCGCAACTCGGACGCTCTCGCGCGAAATGATGGGCTGTTGCCGGTCACCGTCGCGTCACTCTTGACGGCAAGCCCCATCGACGGCCGCCCGCTCATTTGCGAATTGATCGCGCGAGGCGGCGATGAAAGCGAAGCAGCGGTATCTGCGTTCTTCCGTGCCTATGTGGCGACTGTCCTCCGGCCGACGCTCGCCATGTATCTGCTTTATGGAATTGCCTTTGAGGCGCATCAGCAAAACAGCACGATCCTGTTCGATGAAACCGGCTGCCCGCGAAAGCTGCTGATCCGCGATTTCGGCGATGGCCGCAGTTTTACGCCGCTGCTCAGGGAGCGAGGGCATCACCTCAAGCCCTTCACTCGCACGGGGATCTTACCGACCACATTTGATGACGATATCAGTCTCGTGCGTTCGTTCGTCATCGACGCCTGCTTCGTTTGCCATCTTCATGAAGTCGCACTGTGCCTCGACGAACATTATGCACTGCCGGGCACAAACCTTTGGCGCATCTTGCGGGAGGAGACCGAGGTGGTTTTCGATGCACTCAGGTCGCGCACGTTGTCGGACGCGTTCTGGCAGGCGGAACGCAAGGCCTTTCTCGAGAGACCCTGGCCGAGCCGCTCGGTGCTACGGATGCATCTGGAGTGCTATCGCGACTATCGCGTCGAGCACGAGCTGCCCAATCCAATGGCGGGAGCGGAATGACCAATGTTTCCGTCGCGGTTCGCGGTTTCGGACCCGTTTTTGTTTTGCTGTTCGGCCTGCAATTCATATCCATGGGGGCAATGGAAATGAGTGGCCCGTTCTGGCCGATCCAAATCAAAGTGTTGAGCTCCTCCGATAACGTCTTCGGATTGGCAAGCGTTGGTGTCTATGTTGGCCCGATGATCGGCATGTCACTGACCAGCGCCCTTTGGGGGAAAATCGGCGATCGTTACGGCAATCGGCTCATGATGGTTCGCGCTCTTGGCGGTCTGGCGGTCACGCAACTGCTTGTTGCTGCTGCGCAGGATGTCTGGACGATCGTGGCGCTACGTTTTTTGCAGGGCGCCTGCGCCGGCTATATCGCCCCGGCACAGGCCTATGGCGTGCAGATCACCGGCGGGAAGGATCGCGCGAGCCTCTTCGCCTGGCTTCAGATTGCCACCAATGTTGGCTCGCTGGGCGGAGCTTTCCTGGGCGGGCTCATTCTCGACCGTTTTCCCTTTGCCGCGGTAAATCTGACGGCCGGCGCAGTTTGTGCGCTGTGCGCTGTCGTTGCCTGGTCGAGCTTGCCTGTACCGGCGCTGGGAACTGTTGCCAGCAATCCCGGCGGCGCAGCTATCGCAAAACCTGCAGCGTCGACCCGTGTTCCGATCGCAGCTCTTCTTGGCTTAATGGGGATGCTCCTCGCGAGCCGCATGGTTCTGCAGGTTCCTTTCTCACTGTACATGACCGAGGCATTTGGCGCCCGGCATTGGGTCGCCGGCCTCACTTATGGGCTGCTGGCATGCGGCTTTGTCGTGGCCGCGCCCTTATGGGCGCGACTCTTCGAGAATCGCGCGCCATCCTATGTGCTGGGTGGGAACGTGCTCATTTCGGCCGCGTGTGCTTTGGTTACGCAACTGGCAGGCAGCACGGGCTCCGCTGCCGTATTCGCACTCCTGTATTTTATCTGGGGCGCGCTTCTTGGGGGAACGACGCCGGTCCTTCTCGCGCTCATTTCGGTAGCCGTGTCGAATGATCGGCAAGGTTCGGTTCTGGGCCTGGCGCAAGCTTCCCAGCAGATTGCTTCTGTGAGCGGCATCATCGCCGGCGTCGGCGTCACGCAGCTCTTTGGTCTTGAAGCCGCGTTCCCGCTCGTCGCCACGCTTTACGCCTTGTCGTTCTTGTCGGCTCTCGGCATCTGGCTCAACACTGCGAACGCCGAAGGAAGCCGACCATGACGGAACATCGATCGCTGCTTCAAGCCGCGGCAAGGGTTCTTGTCCTGCTTGCTTTGCTTCCAACGGTGGCATTTGCCGGCGAGCCTGGTCAGACGCAGACACAGGCGCCGCTGACCCTGACTGATATCGCGGGCCGAGAGGTAACGATCAACGCGCCGGTCAAGCGCATGCTTCTGGGCGAAGGCCGGCAGCTTTATCTCATCGCCTCGCTAGAGCCGAACAATCCCTTGGCTCACGTGATTGCCTGGCGCAGCGATCTGATTGCGGCCGATCCGGCCACTTACGCGCAGTATCTCGAAGTGTTTCCCGAGTTGGCGAAGCTACCTTCCTTCAAGGGGCAGGAGGACAGCCTGATCGACATCGAAGCGGCGATCATTCAGAAGCCTGATGTCGTGCTGCTTAACCTTGAAGCCATGGAGGCCAACAAGGACGCCAACTACATCGAGAAGCTCGCGGCCTTGAACATACCGGTCCTTTATATCGATTTTCGCCATCGTCCCCTGGAAAATACCGAACCGACCATTCGGCTCCTGGGCAGAATCATGGGGCGCGAGGCGCGTGCGGAGGAGATTATCGCGTTCCGCCACCAGGCCATGGCCGCGGTTGCCAACGTCCTCGCCATCAAACAACCGAAACGCCCCAATGTGTTCGTCGAACGGATCGGTGGCTACTCGCAGGATTGCTGCCTGTCTTTCGGCGCGGAGAATTTCGGCAAATATGTCGAACTCGCCGGCGGCCACAATATCGGCAGCGATATCATTCCGTCGACCTTCGGGCAGATCAGTCCCGAACAGGTCATCGTCGCAGATCCCGAACATGTGGTGGTTACCAGTGCCGACTGGAAAGCCTATGTGCCCGGCGGCCACTGGATTCCGTTGGGACCAGGGGCAGATCCTCGCGTAATCCGCAAGAAGCTCGAATGGTTCGTTGCTCGCGACGCCTATACCGGTATCGCGGCGAAGAAGACGCGAAATTTTCACGGCATTTGGCACCAGTTCTACAATAGCCCATATGAATTTGTCGCCGTCCAACAATTGGCGAAGTGGTTCCACCCCGACCTGTTTGCCGATCTGGACCCCAATACGACATTTGCTGAATACCATCGCCGCTTCCTGCCCATAGGCTTCCGCGCCGGCTATAGCGTCAGCCTTTCGGACAGCCAGTGATGACAGATGTCCACACCGAAGCCCCGTCTTTAGCCGGACGCGACGCCTATCAAGCGCTCAGCGCCAGGCGGTGGATCGTTCTCCTCATGCTGGTGGCCGGGGTTTGCATCGCATTGGTCGGCGACCTCTCGACGGGACCTGCAAGCTATGGGCTTGGAGACGTTGTGCGTGCCCTCGTTCTGCCAGCAGAGGCGGATGCGCAGACGCGCGTCATTGTTTGGTCGATCCGCATGCCGGGGGCTCTCATGGGCGTCGTCGTCGGCGTGGCGCTTGCCATCGGCGGCGCTCAGATGCAGACCATCCTGAACAATCCGCTGGCGAGCCCATTCACGCTGGGCATTTCCGCCGGTGCAAGCTTCGGCGCTGCCCTGGCGCTCGCCTTCGGTGTCGCGCTGGTTCCTATGGCGGGCGACTACATCGTTGCGGCCAATGCTTTCATCGTGGCCATGGCAACCGCCTTCCTGATCCATCTGGCCAGCCTGCGGCGTGGAGCCTCGATCCAGATGATCGTGCTTTTGGGCATAGCGCTGGTTTTCAGTTTCAATACGGCGCTCGCTATCACCCAGTACTTCGCGGCCGAGCAGGCGGTCGGGGCCATCGTCTTCTGGACCATGGGCAGCCTCACAAAGGCGACATGGCCCAAGCTTGTCATCACCGCGCTCGTTGTGGGTCTGACCTTGCCGGTCTTTCTTCGCCGCAGGTGGCAATTGACCGCCTTGCGTCTTGGCGAGGCGCGCGCGGCGAGCTTCGGCATTCCGGTGCGGCGACTTCGGCTCGAAACTCTGATCCTTGTTTCCCTCTTGTCGGCAATCCCCGTCGCGTTTGTCGGCACGATCGGTTTTATCGGTCTCGTAGGTCTGCACATCGCCCGCATGATGGTCGGTGAAGACCAGCGCTTCCTGCTGCCCGCGAGCGCACTGACTGGCGCGCTGATCATGTCGGTCAGCTCCATCCTGGCCAAGATCGCGGTGCCCGGCGCCGTCCTGCCGATCGGCATCGTCACCTCAGCGATCGGGTTGCCAATCTTCCTCTATCTGATCCTGAAAAGCGGAAGGGACATATGGTAGTGCTGAGCACGCACCGCCTCGGCGCACGCTTCGGATCACGCCAGGTCCTGCGTGATGTGACGCTTCCGCCCTGCTACGGCGGCGAGGTGGTAGCCGTCATCGGACCGAATGCTGCGGGCAAGTCGACGCTGTTCCGGCGCCTGGCAACCATTCTTCCGGGGCCCGGCGAGTGCCGGTTGGAAGGCGTGCGCGATGCAGATCGCGCCATCGCCTACATGCCTCAGGATCAATCGGCGAGCGCAGTGCTGACTGTATTCGAATCCGTCCTTCTTGCGCGCAAGCAGGTTAGCGGCTGGCGTCTGGAGAGGTCTGATCTGGCGGCGGTGGACCAGGCGCTGGCAGCACTCGATATCGGCGATCTTGCCAATGAGATCCTTTCCGAGCTGAGCGGTGGACAGCGCCAGCTCGTCGGGCTTGCCCAATGTCTCGTGCGCGAACCGCAGGTGCTGCTCTTGGACGAGCCGACCAGCGCACTGGACATGCACCGCCAGCTGGAAGCGATGCGGCAGGTGCGCAGCCTTGCGCATGACGGCGGTATGCTCGTGCTGATCGCGCTGCACCATCTCGACCTGGCACTGAAATTCGCCGACAAGGTCGCTATCCTCTCTGATGGAACGTTGCACGATTTCGGCACGGCGGCCGGCGTCCTGACGCCGGAAAACCTTGCCGCAACCTTTCGCATTAGGGCCCGTGTCGAATCCTGCTCGCAGGGCAAGCCACATTTGATCGTCGACGACGCGATCTGACGCTCCGCGTGTCAGGGGCCGGCCAGGAGTCCATCTTTGCCAAGCTAGCGAAAGGCGCTTGGGCGGGCGGCACTGGCTTCGAAGTTTACTCGGACGACCTCTGCTTGGCTCCAGCTAGCTTTAGGCCCTTCCGACAGAGGGGGGCGTATTCGTGGTTACCCGAGACCGCATAGTAGTTCAGATGCCCTTGCAGCATCTGCTTCACCCAAGCTCCGGTTTTCGCGACGGGGTCGTGCATACGTTTGCGCAACTCCATCTTGATCGCCTTGAGCTTGGCTCGCATGCGCTTCTTGATCGTCTTGCGCCCGATGACGAATGAGCCCCACTTGTATGATCGCGTGCAGAAGTGGGTAAAGCCCAAAAAATCGAATGTTTCGGGCTTCCCTTCCCCACGTCTTTCACGAAAACTGGCCCATGATGGATTGAACCGGGATATCTCGAAAAGGCAGCCGTAGCACTAGTGATGCGACGCTGAATGTCCCTTCCCAACACATAGGTTGTCCCGTGTCGGCCTCAGGCCGCGAACACAACGACCATGACCGAGCCCCAGGTCGTGAGCAGGATGTTCGCGATAGGATAGGCCGGCGTATAGCCGAGTACGGGCACCGGGCTTCCCGATCGCTCCTGGAGGGCGGCCATTGCCGCCGTTACCGTTTGCGCCCCGGTCAACCCGCCGAGCAGAAGGATTGGGTTCATGCGCAAGACGAAATGACCGAAGCAGAATCCGACGATCTGCGGCAGCAGGGTCACGACCATGCCGCCGAGCAGCAGGCCGATGCCCGATTCCCGCAAGGCGGAGAGGAAGATCGGCCCCGCATGGATCCCCGTGAGCCCGACAAACGCGGCCAGTCCGAGTGACGTCATCAGACTGATGGCGCCGTCCGGAATCCGGCCGAAGCGCGGATTGAGCGTGCGGAGGTAGCCGACCAGAAGCCCGGCAAGCAGCGTGCCGACGCTCGTGCTCAGCGCGATCTTGATGCCGCCGACAGGAAAACTCACGAGAACGCCAAAGATGCCGCCGAAGAAGATAGCGAGCCCCAGCACCACAAAATCGATGCTTGTGCTGGGGGCTACGATGACGCCGATATTCTTCGCCGCGTTCTCCACGACCGGTTCGGGGCCGACGATGCGCAGCAGGTCGCCACGCTGCAGGATGATGCCGGGAGCAATCGGAAGCTCCTGGCCGCCCCGGCTCAACGAGCGCAAATAGAGGCCGCGGGTCCAGTCCTGCAGCGAGGCCTCCTGCAGGTTCATGCCCGCGAGCTTGGCATCGATCAGGAAGACGTCAGCGGAGATCAAGGGAATGTCGAGCAGCCCTCTGTCCTCGACCTCCTCGGCGCGGGAGCCGATCAGTTCCACGATGATCTGGCGCGGCGCCGATATCGTGATGACGTCGCCTGGCGCGAGGATGGTGCCGGGCTCCGCCTGGAGAATGCGTTCTCCACGGCGGATCCGATGGATGAACGCGCGGTGCTCGGGCAGGCGGGCTTCGGCGGCCGCGACGGTCGATCCGGCTAGGGGAGAGTGCTCGTCCAGCCGATAGGCACGCAGCTCGAACTTTCGCCACGCGGATGCCAGACCCGGCTTGGTGCGGGTCATTCCCAGCGACTGCTCGAGCTTGAGCGCCTCTTCGCGCAGGTCGATCTTCAGGAGTGCCGGCGCGACCACCGTGCAGAATGTGATCACCCCCGCATACCCGAAGATGTAGCAGACCGCATCAGCAACTGCGATGTGTGAGACATAGAGGGCACGCTGCGCCTCGGTCGCCGAGAGGCCGTTGACCGCGTCGGTCGCCGTTCCCATCGCCGCGCTTTGACTGAGCGCCCCCGACATCAGCCCCGCTGCAAAGCCGGGATCGAGCCCGAGTATCCTCCCCACGACGATTGCGGCCGCAAGGCCGGTGAGACACACGACGACGGCGAGCAGCATCGGCTTCAGCCCGTCGCGCTTCATCGCCTGCACGAATTGCGGACCGACGGAATAGCCGACCCCGAACAGAAACAGCAGAAACAGGAAGGATTTGGTCATGCTGGAAACGGGCACATGCGCGAAGTCGCCGACCACCAGGCCGGCGAACAACGAACCCGTGACCGGGCCGAGACTGAAGGCGCCGATCTTGAAGCTTCCGATCCAGTAGCCTGCGGCGATCACCAGGAACAGCGCGAGCTCCGGATAACGGACGAGAAACTGCTCCAGCCAGGTCAGCATCTCCAGCAGCCGATTTCTAGGTCATCAGCATGACGAGCACCATGCCCCAGATCGTCAGCAGCGTGTTTCCAACCGCGTAGGTGACGGTATAGCCAAGACCCGGAATCTGGCTTTTGGCGCGATCATTGACCATGCCGAGCGAGGCAGTCGTGGTCCGTGCGCCGGAACAGCATCCGAGCACGATGGCGTCATGGAATTTGAACAGGTATTTGCCGACATACATTGCGAGGATCAGCGGCACGGTCGTTACCACGACGCCCCACAGGAACAGCCCGATGCCAAGCGCCTTCAGGCCGGCTACGAAGCCCGGTCCCGACGAGATACCGACTATGGCAATGAAAACGTTCAGGCCGACGGAGTTCATGAACCAGACGGTAGGCGAGGGGATTCGGCCAAAGGTCGGCCGCACGGAACGCAGCCAGCCGAAGAACAGGCCTGAGATCAGCGCTCCGCCGGAGGTGGACAGCGTGAGGGGCACGCTGCCAATCTTGTAGACGATCGCGCCAACCAGCGCGCCGATGGCAATGGCGGCGCCGATGAAGGCAACGTCGGCAACGTCGGTTGCCCGATCCGGCCGGCCAAGCATCTTTGTCGCGGCCGCGACATCGGGCGTGCGTCCAACGATGGTGACGATGTCGCCGCGGTTCAGCTTGGTGTTGGGAAGGATGGGGATGTCGACCGCGATCGCGCCCCTTGTGATCTTGCGCAGGAACACGCCGCGCGCGGCCGGGCTCTTCGCCAGTTCCTCCAGGGTTTTGCCGTCAACGTCCTTGCTGGTCACGTAGACATCGACGCCTTCGATCGGCATGGCGAGCAGCTCGCGATCGTCGATTTCCTCCGCCTGTTCACCGATCAGCTGAACGAGCACGTCGCGCCGGCCTGCCACGGCCACGACATCACCCGCGTGAATCACGGCATCGGCAATGGCATCGATGATCTTCCCGTCCTGTCGCAACCGCAGAATGAACACCCGCTGATCGGGGACCAGCGCTTCGGCCTCCTGCACCGTCTTCCCGACCGCCGGGCCGCGCTCGCGAACGCGGAATGCACGGACTTCGAACTGGTGCCACGCGGTGCCAGGACCGCCCAACTGCTTCTTGCCGCCGTGCTCCTCTTCATATCTCTTGCACGCTGCTTCGAGATCGATGCCGAGCAGGGCCGGACCAAACAGCGCAAGGACGATCGCCGATCCGACGGTGCCGAAGATGTAGGTGACTGCATAGGCGACGGGCATGCCGTCGAGGATTTTCTTGGTTTCTTCCGGCGACAGACCGAGCCTGTTGATGGCATCGGTTGCCAGACCCATGGACGCCGAAATCGTCTGCGAGCCGGCATAGAGCCCGGCGGCCGAACCGACGTCGTAACCGGCGATCTTCGCCGCGACATAGGGGGCGATCAGGCAGAACACGCACACGACGGCAGCGAATAGCGCTTGGGGAACACCATCCTGCGCGATGCCGCGCACGAATTGCGGCCCGACGCCGTAGCCGATGGCAAACAGGAACATCAGGAAGAAAAACGGCTTGAGCGGGCCTGTAATCGTGATCCCGATCTGGCCGATGATGACAGCGGCAATCAGTGTCGCGGTGACAGCCCCCAGTCCCAGGCCCTTGTAGGTGAAGGAACCAAAATAGTAGCCCAGGGCCAGGGACAGGAAGATCGCGATTTCCGGATAGGTCTTGAGCGTCTGAAAGAACCAGTCGATCATGATGTCACCCCGTTCATGCCGTCGGCGTGCGCCCGCTTTGCTCTCGCTCCACTTCGTGAATCGAAGATCCGACGACGAGAGCTGAAGCCGTATCGATCAACAAGAAGAGACGGTTCGAAGAGGGAACGTTGATTTATGTCAATGGCAATTGCCGAGCCTCGCGGCATCTGCGAACCCGCCGACGAAATCGTTTCCTGCATTGCAGCAATTGCGTCGATCCGGAGCGTTATCGCCGCCTGGGCCTTGAGGTAGATCAAGGGACGTCACTGACCGCTCATCATCCTGAGCGCGATTGCGCAGGCGAAGTTGCACAGCTCGACAGCTCGGGAGTGTCACATGGCCGATATCTTGACCCTGAAAAAATTCGAGGCGCTGAGCCCGTTCGAGATCAAGGACGAGCTGATCAATCTCGCCAAGGCGACGTCAAAGCGGACGCAATCCGCGTTTCTGAATGCCGGCCGCGGCAATCCGAACTGGGTGGCCACCACGCCGCGCGAAGGTTTCTTCCTGCTGGGGCAGTTCGCGATCACCGAAAGCAAGCGAACTATGGAGCACCCGGCGGGGATTGGCGGCATGCCTCAGGCGAAAGGCATTGCCCCACGGTTTGAGGCCTGGCTCGCCAAGCATTCCGACATGCCGGGCGCGAGCTTCCTTTCGGAGATGCTGCCTTTTGCGGTCAAGAAATTCGGCTTCGACCCCGACGCCTTCGTCCATGAGCTCGTCGATTCCATCATCGGCGACAATTATCCGGTGCCGGACCGCATGCTGGTGCACAACGAAAAGATCGTGCACGAATATCTGATGTGGTCCGTTTGCGGTGAGCCGCGGCCGGCCGGCAAGTTCGACATCTATGCGGTCGAGGGCGGCACGGCGGCGATGTGCTACCTCTTCAAGTCGCTGAAGGCCAATCGCCTTTTGCTTCCCGGCGACACCATCGCGCTGGGAACGCCGATCTTCACACCCTACATCGAGATGACGCATCTGGAGGATTATGACCTCAAGGTCGTCCAGATCAGGGCGCCGCAGGAAAACAAATTCCAGTTCACCGACGATGAAATCAAGAAGCTGGAGGATCCGAAGATCAAGGCCTTCTTCATCGTCAATCCCGCCAATCCCTCTGGCATGGGGGTGAGCCCGGAGACGATCGCCAAGCTGGGCAACCTGGTCAAGACCAAGCGCCCCGACCTCATGCTGCTCACCGACGACGTCTATGGCACCTTCGTCCACGGTTTCCGCTCGCTGCTGGGTGAGCTCCCGCACAACACCATCGGCGTCTATTCCTATTCGAAATACTTCGGCTGCACGGGATGGCGGCTCGGCGCCATCGCCATTCACGAAGACAACATCTTCGACAAGATGATCGCGAAGCTGCCCGACGACGCCGTGAAGGCGCTCGACAAGCGCTACGGGCCGCTGACGCTGGAGCCGCGCAAGCTGAAATTCATCGATCGCATCGTTGCCGACAGTCGCGACGTCGCGCTCAATCACACTGCCGGCCTGTCGCTGCCGCAGCAGGTGATGATGAGCCTTTTCTCGCTCGCGGAAATGATGGACGCGAAGAAGGCCTACCAGGCTGCCTGCATGGAAATCGTCAACAAGCGGCTGTGGGCGATGCTCGATGGCCTTGGACTCGCCGACAAGCTGTCGCCCAATCCAAACTACGACGCCTATTATGCCCTGATCGATTTCGAGTTCTGGGCCCGGAAGAACATCGGGGATGAAGCCGTTGACTATCTGAAGAAGCACATTCATCCGCTCGACCTTGCATTCCGCTTGGCGGAAGCCCACGGGATCGTGCTGCTGAACGGTGGCGGCTTCGATGCTCCCGAATGGTCGCTCCGTGTCTCCCTGGCGAACCTGCCGGACGACGTCTACGACGATATCGGACGGGGCGTTCGAACGATTGCCAGAGGATACCGGGACACATACGAGGCGTCTAAGGGAGGCTAAAGGAAACGCGGCTACGGCGACGCCCTGATAGGGCGTTGCCCGTGGATCAAGATCCTCGACCAATAGCAATCATAGGAGTGCGATTATGCCAATCCAGCTCGTGATGGACCGCAACGGGGATAGCCGTTATTCCTTCAACTCCGGCGACGCAAAGGAACTGGCCGAGGCGGAACAGCGCTTTTACGAATTGACCAGGATTGGCTTTACCGCGGCGGTCCGGACCAGTCCAGATCAGGTATCGAAAGTCCGGTCGTTCGACCCCTCGGCGGAAGAGACACTCTTTTTTCCCAGACTAGTTGGCGGGTAGTCGCCTAGTCATGTTCGGGGTTCGATCAATTCTCTTGAGTCGTCGCGTGAGAGCGACGAGAGCCCTCTTCATAAGGCACGGCGCCGAGACTACGCCCGAGGGACGGTCGCTGCGGATGCTGCGAGAATGGCTATCGCAGGCGCAGCGAGAGCAGTTCGCAAGTAAGGGCTACTTCGACGTCGTCGGAGGAAACACCGGAAATCAGTACAGGATCTATACTGGCACCTCGGTCAATGTATGCGAGATTGACAAAACAGGTCGCCTCCGCGAGGGGCTCTGTTTCGTGCCGGTTGGTGATCTGCCAATCGGTGATGTGATGCTCGCCCAGAAGATCGCACTGGAAACATGCGAAGACGAGGTGCGCGCCCTAGCCAGGTGGTTCACTCCCCAAACTCACTATTTTCGGCAAATCCAACTTCGTAGCTAACCGCGCAAATCGTTGTTGTCTCCGGCCGGTCCGACGTCCATTGATGTCGTCTCCGAGGGCCGTCGACAGATCGCAAGCCGCGCAGTCTCATTCTGACAAATTTTCGTTTGGCTTTGGCTTGCGACGTGCGACCCTGTCCGAAGACAAAGGACCAGGCCGTCGCGATTCGGATTCATTCGCTAGTGATGCGAGGCAAGCGCCATGGCTGAGCACATCATCGTCACCGACGACGGCGCCACGCGCACGATCACGATGCGCCGTCCCGAGAAGAAGAACACGCTCACGCAGGACATGTACCTGGCGATGAGCGATGCCATCAACGCCGCGCAATCCAATCCAGCGATCCGCTGCCTGATCCTGACGGGGCGTTCGGGTGTCTTCACTGCCGGCAACGACATCGGCGATTTCCTCAAGGCCGCGACCGCGGCCGACGATGGCGCGCGGCCGCGCAATTCCGTGATTTTCCTGCAGGCGCTGGTCAACAACACCAAGCCGATCATCGCTGCGGTCGACGGCATCGCGATTGGCATCGGCATGACGATGGTCGTGCACTGCGACTACGTGATCGCGAGCACGACCACGACGTTCTCTTCGCCCTATATCCACTACGGCCTCGTGCCCGATGGCGCCACCAGCCTGCTCGTGCCGCAGATGGTCGGGCATCAGCGCGCGTTTGCGACGCTGGTCATGGGCCGCGAGATGAGCGCGGAGGATGCGAGGGAGGCCGGCCTCGTCAACCAGATCGTGGCGCCCGGGCACGCCGTGGTCGAGGCCCAGAAGGTGGCGCGCGAGATCTGTGCGCTGCCGGCCGACGCCGTCGCGATCGCGCGCAAGCTCCTGAAGCTCCCGACGGAAGAGATCGAGCGGCGGATCGGACAGGAGAACCATTTCTTCGCAGAGCGCATGCGCTCGCCCGAGGCGCTCGCTGCGTTCCAGAACTTCTTTGCGCGCAAGGCCAGGTAGGCCGGCGCAAGTGATCCATCCAGATGCTGCGATGATGGCATCATGCCGGTGATTTGCCCGACGTGTCAAGCAAGTTCGCAAAATCCGTATTTCGCCTAAGTTCGGGATTGCTTGCTACTTTGCATGGGGTTGTTTTCGATATTTTTGCGGAGGCCTCTTCACCGCCGTGCTCGGCCGGCGATCTGCAAAGAGAGCAACTCGGGCCGCGCGGAATTCCCGGCGGGTCGGATCCCGCGCGGATGACGCCCCAGCGTGACAGGCTGAGTTCGACGGCCATACCGCTTGACCAGGAAGCAGCCTCCGGTGACGGCTGTGGAACTGGCGGGATTCTGGCGGGAACAGCTAAAATCGCAGCGCCGCAACTCCTTGCGGCTCGGCCTTGGTGCACCTCTGCGGACATAAGTAGCAGCGGTCGATTCACATATCCTAATGCGCAACACCTCCCAGCCCATCAGACTGATCGGGCTGGAAAGGGGCTGCCATGGCGATGGATCGCGTGGAACAGGCCTTTGTCGCAACCGCCATTACGGGTTTTCTCGTGATGACGGGCGCAATTGTCTGGATGATGCTGAGCTGACGGGGCGGGAGGTCATCTTGCGCGTTGCGCTGCCTTATTTCGCCGCTGCGTTGTGCTTGGCGGTGACCGCCTGACTGGCCCTCGCGCATCTGTTCTAGCCGTCAACTTGCCGTGAGCGGGACGCTAGTTACGCCCGGCCGCTGACGTTCACTGCGCGGCAGTTCTTGACGTCCCAGCTCCTCACGCAGGCGCAGCGCACTGACGAGATGATCGCTGCCGCGCAGCAGCGCGAGCGCCTCGCGAACCAGCTCGCGCGAATTCGCCAGGACTTTTGTATCCAGCGCGGGATTGGGTGTGTAGATCATCGCGTGTCCCTCTATCTTTGCGATGAGCGGCGCGAGCACCACGCGCCGTTGTGTGTCAGATCCCTGGAGCGTCGATGAGCCTCGTCAGCTTCCGGGCCATCGCTGCGAGATCGAGCGGCTTTTCAAGGAGCACGATGTCCTGGAACTCGGGAATGATGGTGATTTTGTCGTAACCAGTCGTGAACACGAAGGGCACGTGGCGCGCCCTGAGCTCGCGGGCTACGGGGAAGATCATGTCGCTGCGAATGTTCACGTCGAGCACTGCGGCGTTCAGGACGCCGCCATCGTGCAGAATCTCGACCGCGTCCTCGATGTGACCGGCCGGTCCGGCGATCTCGGCGCCGAGCGCGCGAAGTGTCCTGCCGATGTCATCAGCGAGGAAATATTCGTCCTCGACCACCAGAATGCGCCGGCCCGCCAGCGGCATGCGTTGACGGGACAATGTGGGCGATGCCGACATGGTGCCTCCAAGGATCAAGCAAGTCTCCTCCAAGTCTTTAGGAACATAAGACCGGAAGCCGCCTTGGTCCAAACGATGCAATCGAAGGCCGGTTCCATGAGCAACCGCGACATCATCGTCATCGGGGGCTCGGCGGGGGCGACGGCACCCTTGAAGCAGATTTTGGGCCGCCTCCCGGCAGACCTGCCGGCGGCCGTATTCATCGTGTTGCACATACCGGCGCAAGGCATTGGCATTCTCTCCACGGTCGCAAGCAGCGCCGGCAAGCTGCCGGTCCGGCAGGCCGAAAACGGCATGAAAATCGAACCCGGCCGCGTCTATCTGGCCGCACCCGATCACCATTTGCTGCTGTCCGAGGACCGTGTGCTGCTCGGCCGCGGTCCGCGCGAGAACATGGTGCGGCCGGCGATCGATGCGCTGTTTCGCTCGGCCGCGCTGCATCACGGTTCGCGCGTGATCGGCGTTCTCCTGAGCGGGCTGTTGTCCGATGGCGCGGCCGGCCTCAACGCCATCAAGCGTTGCGGCGGGACGACGGTGGTGCAGGATCCGTCCGATGCCATCGCCGACGAAATGCCAAGGCGCGCTATCGAGGCGACCACCATCGATCTCTGTGTGCCGGGCGCCAGTATGGGCGACGTCCTGTCCGAGCTCGTCAGAGAGCCTCCAGGGGCGGTGTTGCCGATTCCGCCGGAGATCAGGCTCGAAGTCGAGATTGCGGCTGGTGACCGCATCGGCAGTGACATCCTCACTTCGCTTGCCGATCCCGTCGCGCTGACCTGTCCGGCCTGTGGCGGCGTGCTCTCCGAGGTCAAAGAATCGCGCCCGATGCGTTTCCGCTGTCAGGTCGGTCACGCCTACACGGCCGATGCGCTGGCCAAGGAGCAGGAGGGACGCGTCGATGAAGCCTTGCGCGTCGCACTGCGCATCATCGAGGAGCGGGCGGAACTGGTGCAACGTATGGCTTCCGACGGCCGGCGCAGCGGCCGGCCCGCGGTCGCCGAAATGTACGCCTCGCGGGCTGCCGAATACCGCGAATATGCCGACATGATCCGGCGGGTCGTGCTACACTCGCTTGATCCCCGGGTTCGCAAGCAGGAAGCTTGAGGCACTGCCATGGCCCATTCCCTCGCCGAGCGTACCGAGGAGCTCCATTCCGAGCAGCGGCTTCTCGTCAAGGCCGATCAGGATATCGAGCAAGGCTGGCAGCGGATCCGCGACCAGGAAGATCGGGTGCGCGACCTCATGGCCGGCGGCCATGATACGCGCCAGGCCGAACGGCTCGTCGATCTCCTCAAGCAGACCCTGATCGAGTGGGAGCGCCATCGCACGTTGATCGAGCAGCGGGTGATCTATCTTCAGAGGCAGGTTGATCCAGGAGCGTAGGGGCCGACCGACGGACGGCCTTCTGAATTCCGTGCCGAGCTCGAATATTTAGTCGAACGCTGCGGCGCCCCCGGCACGCCGGATCAGGGCCACTCTTCGGATATTTGCATCGTGGGTTCCAGCGCCACCGGGCGGGTATGACCCGCCTCATGGCGCCTGACAACGCTTGCGCTGCGGGATCGAACGGCGCAGACGGCGTTTCTGCCTTTGAGCTGTTGGGGTAAGATCGATTTCTGCTAATTGCAGGGGCCGGACGCCCGTTGCTCCCGGCCAGCCAAAGAGAGCTACCAGAGCCATGAAAGAAGTCGGCGACCAGCCGGTCGAGGGAGAGCGTCAGGTCAAGGCCCCGCTGATCATCGGCGTGGGCGCATCGCCCGGCGCCCTGGAGAGCATCCAGCGTTTCTTTGCCAAGCTGACCGTGGCGGACGACCAGGCCATCGTGCTGGCGCTTCAGCATCACGAGGCCTTCGACGAGGACCGGCTGCGCGAGGCCATGCGCGGCTCCAACGGCGCCAAGGTCGCCGACATCGGTGACGCCGGGACGATCGAGGGAGGTACGATCTACCTGTGCCCGCCGGCGATGATCACCACCATCCAGGGCGACCGTTTCGCGATCCGCAAGGCCGAGCAGGCACCGGGCGAGCGCGCCACGATCGACAGTTTCCTGGTGTCGCTCGCCGAAGAGCGCGCCGAGCAGTCGATCGGCGTGATTCTTGCCGGCACCGGCGGTGACGGCACGCTCGGCACCGCCACGCTCAAGGACCACGGCGGTCTGGCCATTGCGGAAAAGATAGCGAGCCCCGAATCCGAGCATCTGCTCGACGGCAACACGCCCGCGGCCATCGCCGACTACGTGCTGCCGCCGGAGGATATCCCCGAGCACATCCAGGTCTATGCCCGGCACCTGCGGCGCCTCGAGGAGAAGCAGGGCTTCGACGAAGTGCTGGCGGCAGCCGCGACCTCGCTCTCGCGCATCGCCGACATCCTGCGCAACAAGACCGGCAATGATTTCCACGGCTACAAGCAGAACACCTTCCTTCGTCGCGTGCAGCGGCGCATGCAGGTGGTCCAGATCGACGAGATTCCGGGCTACGTCGATTTCCTGCGAAACGACAAGGACGAGGCGCAGCACCTCTTCAACGATCTTCTGATCGGCGTCACCGAGTTCTTCCGCGACAAGCGCGAATTCGAGGTGCTGGAGACGCAGATCGTGCCAAAGATCTTCGAAGGCAAGGGCGCGGGCCAGCAGGTTCGGATCTGGGTGCTCGGCTGCGCCACCGGCGAGGAGGCCTATTCGATCGGCATCCTCCTGCGCGAGCACATGGCGCGGCTCGATTCCGCACCGCAGGTCCAGATCTTCGCAACCGACATCGACGGGCGGGCGCTCGCCACCGCGCGGGTCGGCCGCTACCGCACCAGTATCGAGGCGGATATGACCAACGAACGCCTCGCGCGCTGGTTCGTGCGCGAAGGCGATACCTATTGTGTGGTGAAGGAATTGCGCGAGATGTGCATCTTCTCGCAGCACAACGTCATCAAGGACGCCCCGTTCTCCAAGCTTGATCTCGTCTCCTGCCGCAACCTCCTCATCTATCTCAATGCCGAACTGCAGAACCGGGTGATCCCGCTGTTCCATTTCGCGCTGTTGCCGGACCGCTACCTCTTTCTCGGTAATTCCGAGAACGTGACGCGGCATCCCAAGCTGTTCGCGCCGGTCGACCGCCGCGCCCGCATCTTCAAGAAGCTCGAGACCGGAACGCGGCTGCCGCCGGAATTTCCGATCACGACGACGGCGGGCAGGGCGCCGGTCGAGGTGCCGCCGGTGCGTTCGTTCGGCCCGGATGTGGGTCTGGAGCGCCGCGCACAGCGGATCGCCGAGCGCTACGCGCCGGCCTATGTCATCACCGACGACAATTTCCAGATCCTGCACTTCTCGGGGCGCACCGGCCGCTACATCGAGCCGACCGCGGGCGCCGCCACGCTCGACCTGCTGCAACTCGTGCATCGCGATCTCAGGCTCGAACTGCGCACAGCGCTCGGCCGCGCGGCGGAGACCAACGAGCCCGCCCATGCCGAGCAGGTGCTACTCGGGCTGAACGGCCACCGCGTTCTGGTCGACATCACGGTCGAGCCGATCCAGGAGGGCACCGGCGGTCACCGCAATTTCGTGGTGCTGTTCAAAGACGGTCCTGTCCGCGCGATCGAGGCCGACCAGGGCAATCCCAATGCGCTGGTGCGCACGGAGCACGTCGAGCGGCTGGAAAGCGAGCTGCGGGCGACGCGGGAGCGACTGCAGGCGACCATCGAGGAGCTCGAGAGCACCAACGAGGAGCTGAAATCCTCCAACGAGGAATACCAGTCTCTGAACGAAGAGCTGCAATCGGCCAATGAAGAGCTCGAGACCTCGCGCGAGGAATTGCAGTCGGTCAACGAGGAGCTGACCACGGTCAATGGCGAGCTGGCGCACCGCGTGCAGGAACTGACGCGCGCCACCAGCGATCTGAAGAATTTCCTCGAGAGCACGCAGATCGCAACCGTGTTCCTCGACAATGATTTGCGGGTGATGAATTTCACGCCCGCGATTACGCAGGTCCTGCACCTGGTGGAAACCGACGTCGGCCGCCCGATCGCCCACATCAAGGCGCGCATCCCCATCGAGGAGCTCTATGATGACGTCCGCCGCGTGCTGCGGACGCTGGCGAGCGCCGAGCGCGAGCTGACCGCGCCGGACAGCGGTACCCGCTATATCGTGCGCATCCTGCCTTATCGCAGCATCGACAATTTCATCGCCGGCGTCGTCATCACCTTCATCGATGTCACCGCGATCACTCGCGCCGAGGAGCGGCAGCGCCTGCTGCTCGCCGAGCTCCAGCATCGTGTCCGCAACACGCTCGGCGTCGTGCGCTCGATCGCCCGCCGCTCCGCGGAATCGAGCTCTACGGTAGAGGAATACGCCTCCCATCTCGACGGCCGCTTGAACGCCTTCGCGCGCACCCAGGCGCTGGTGACCCGCGATCCCGAGGGCGGCGTCGATCTCGAATATCTCGTCGTCGAGGAGCTCCTGGCCTATAATGCTCGCGAGGGTGAGCAGGTGCGGGTTTCCGGCCCCAAGGTACGTCTCCAGCCTAAGGCCGCGGAGACTTTCGCGCTCGCCATCCACGAGCTCGCGACCAACGCGCTGAAATATGGCGCCTTGAGCCGGCCCACGGGGCGGATCGAAATCTCCTGGCGCTTCGATGAGGCCACCGATCCGCCGGAACTGGTCTTCGAATGGCGCGAGCGGGGCGGGCCACAGGTTACACCGCCGCCGCGAAAGGGTTTTGGCACCGAGCTTCTGGAGCGCACGCTGGCGTTCGAGTTCAAGGGCCAGACGACAATAGCGTTCAGCACTTCAGGGCTGCAATGTACGATCACGATTCCCTTGAGCAAGCGCACGTTCCATACGCCGGGGGGGTAACCAATGCCCGTGTCGACCCTCGATCGAAGCGTTACTGATCCGGTCATTCGCCGGCTGAATGCGCTGCGGCCGTTGTCGGCGGGCGCCTCTGCTTCGCTCGAGCACGCCGTCCTCGAAGGGATGCAACGCGCGGGTTCTGGCGAGGACCTGATCTCCGAGGGCGATCCCGTCGACAGCGTCCGCATCGTGCTGTCGGGATGGCTCTGCCGTTACAAGACACTGGAGGACGGGCGCCGCCAGATCGTCAATTTCATCTTCCCCGGCGAGACCTGCGACGCGCATGCGTTCCTGCTGGCGGTGATGGATCACTCCATCGCGACGCTGACGCCGGTCGTTTATACCGAAATCAAGCGCGCGCGTTTCGAGAGTCTGATCGCGAGCGACCGTTCGCTGGCGGAGGCGTTCTGGTGCGAGACGCTCGTGAGCTGCGCCATCCAGCGCGAATGGGCCATCAATCTCGGCCGCCGTGTCGCTCTGGAACGGGTGGCGCATCTGTTCTGCGAGATTTTCGAGCGGCTGCGCCCGGTCGGAATGATCGACGGCAATTCCTGTATCATGCCGGTAACCCAGATGGATCTGGCCGACGCCACCGGCCTGTCGGTGGTCCATCTCAATCGCACCGTGCAGGAATTGCGCGCCGCCGGCCTGATCGTACTGCGCGAGCGCACCTTGACGGTCAACGATGTCGAAGCACTCAAGGACGCCGCGCTGTACTCGCCGAGCTATCTGCAACTCTACCGCAGCAAGTAGCCGGTCTTTCATATCGTTGGGCAGCAAGCTCCATTCGCCTGACCGCATCGCAGTGCAGCGCCAGACCTGGCGGCGAGCAACAATTGCTCCGCTTAACCTATGGAAATGCCGGAACCCGGTTCCGCCCCGAAGCTACGAAGGCTGTCCGCCCGGGCCGCCTCCTGGTGCGGCAGGCGATCGGCCCCGGCGCTCTGAGCCTCCGGCCGGGGCCGATTCCCTTCCATCCAGATCGTTCGTGAATGCAGAAGATGACCACCAAACGCAACCGTACCAAACAGACGCATTCGCTTCAGGAGCGTTTGCAGATCTCAGCCGAACTGGCGCGCCAACATGCCCGCCGTCTTCCGGCCGGCAAGGAGCGAGAGATGTTGCTGCGCCGTGCGAAGCAGGACGAAGTGGCTTCCAATCTGACCGATTGGTTGACCGCCCCGGCTGTCCGCAAGCGCTGGCAAGGAGAAGGCAGATCATGAAGCACTACCGGGCATTCCAGATCGATCCTGACGGCCATGTCTTCGGCTGCATCAATCTCGTCTGCGACGGCGAGGAGGAAGCCAAGCGCCAGGCCCAGGCGCTGGTGAGCTTCTATCCCATCGAACTGTGGCGTCTGGACCAGCGCATCGCCAAGTTCGAACCCGTCTCGCAAATGCCTGATCGTGTGACGCAGCTTCGCGATCAGGCCCCGAGCGCCAGTCAGAATCCGAACGGATAGGTGTCCGCAGCGCCACGCGACGAGCCGACGGCTAGCGGCGCGACTGCGCTCGTCTCTTCAAACCAGACCAAGGCGTCGTACTGCTCAGGCAGCACGGCCTCGAAAATAGTGGCTCAAGAATTCCGTCTCGGGCCGATACACCACGCCGATCGCGCGCTCTAGCCGCGGATCGGTGAGACTTGCGCGCAAGTCTTTTCGTGCCGGATTGTCAGCTTTAGGCCGATCGAGACGGCAGCCGTTTCAACTGCAGCGCATCGTGCGACGAACGGATCAGGAGATGAGACCTTGTTACGCCTCGCCGTGCGGCATGATCCGCTCCGCGTGGCCCCTGCCGTGCCAGACGTGGTCGAGTAGCTCGACGATCGGTTGGCCAAAATCCTCGTATTTCACCTCGATCGATCGCAGCCACGGCGCAATCCAGCGGTTGAGTGGGTTGCCATCGATGCCGACGAGCCTGCAGCGCTCCGGAACCAGGATGCCGCTCTCGCGAGCAAAACGATAGGCGCCGTAGGCGATCTGGTCGCTGACGCACATCAGTCCCTCGAGCCAGCCATCTCGCGCGGCGAGCTGCCGGGCGGCCTCATAGCCGATCTCGAGGTGAGAACGGCCGGCCGCCTCGGCCTTCGGGATTTCTGTGACGCCGAGCGCGCGCATGCGGTTGCAGAACCCCTTGAGGCGATCCCGCGTAACGGACGATCCCTGGGCGGGCGCCAGCACGCCGCAGCGCCGCAGTCCCGCGGACCACAGCATGTCGGCGGCCTCAGCGCCCGCCTTGATGTTGTCGATGCCAACGAAGGCACCGCGCCCGAACGGCGGGCGGCGGTTGACGAAGACCATTGGCGCGCCATCAGCAACGAAATCCTTCAGCACTGCGCTCGGCACACTGGCGACCATGATGTAGCCGCGCACCACCTGCGAACGCATGGCGTTGAGATATTCGTCCTGCAGATCGGGCCGATCGTGCGTGTCGCAGAGGATCATCACATAACCGGCGGCGCGCAAGGCGGCTTCGGTCGAAGCAGCGATGGCGGCCATCACGGGATTGTCCAGGTTGGGGGCGAGCATCGCGACGAGGCGGCTTTCGCGCCGCCGCAACGTTCGGCCAGCGTGGTTGGGGTGGTAGCCCACGACGGCGATGGCCTTGCGGACGCGCTCGATGGTCTCGGCCGAGGCCCGGCGCGTTTCGCCGTTGACGATGCGCGAGACGGTGGCGATCGAAACCCCGGCAGCCGCGGCGACTGTCGCGAGTGAGGCGGGGGCGGAGCGTTGCTTGCTCGTCATTGTTCGGCTCGGGTGTGATCCGCTGAACAGGGAGAATACAGCGATTGACAGCTTAGGCAAACGTTTGCCAAACTGCCTCTAACAATCAAAGCATCGCCGGAGGACGCAAATGAGGACAATGACCCGACGCGCTATCAGCACCTCCGTGCTGGCGGCCTGCCTCCTGGCGGGCGGTTCGGGCGTTCGCCCCGCCGAGGCGCAGACAGTCCTTCGGATGACCTGGTACTCGGACGGCAACGAAGGCGAGGTAATGGCCGATCTCCTCCGCCGGTTCGAGGACAAGAACCGGGACATTCACGTCGTTCTGGACCAGGTGCCGTTCAAGGCCATCAACGAGAATCTACCGGTGCAACTGGCTTCGGGGCAGGGACCCGACATCGCGCGCGTCGGCGACATGGGCGGTCTTGCCCGCTATATGCTCGACCTGCGCCCCTACTTGAAGAACGCCGATTACTGGGAGGCGAATTACGGTCCCTTCCTGCAGTGGATGCGGGTGCCGGGCGACACGTCTTCAATCCCGGGCTTCATGACCCAACTGACCGTGACCGGACCTTTCGTCAACAAGACGCTGTTCGAGCAGGCGGGCGTCGCAATGCCGGGTCCGAAAGCGTCCTGGGAGGACTGGGGCAAGGCGACAAAGGAGGTGGCGGACAAGGTCCAGGCGCCATTTCCGATCGCGTTCGACCGTTCCGGCCACCGCTTTTTCGGATTGGCGATTTCGGAAGGCGCCGCCGTGTTCGATGGCAATGGTCAGCCGGCGGTCGTTGACGACGGGTTCAAGCGCGCGGCCAAGCTGATCTACGACTGGCACAACACTGGCGTGATGTCGAAGGAGCTATGGGGCTCGGTTGCGGGGGCGACCTACCGTGGCGCCAACGAGGAATTCAAGAACGCCCAGGTCGTCATGTACGAATCGGGCTCCTGGCAGATCAGCCAGTTCGACAAGACGATCGGAACGGCGTTTGACTGGGTTGCGGTGCCGACGCCATGTGGGCCGGCGAACTGCTCCGGTATGCCGGGCGGCGCGGCGCTGGTCGGCATCAAGTCGACCAAGCACCCCGAAGAAGTGGCGCGCGTGCTCGATTACATCGCGAGCGAGGAGGTCGTCGCCGAGTTCTATGCCCGCTCCCTGTTCGTGCCGGGCCATCTCGGTCTCGCCCGCAAAGGCCTCGACTACAAGGATGCGTCGCCGGTTGCGAATGCGGCGCTCAAGGTCTTCAGCGACAGCGTCAACCAGCTCGCGCCAGCGGCCAACCGGCTGCAGGGTTATCCGGCGAGCCGCGTCATCCTCAATGCGGTGATCAGCCGGCTTGGCCAGGCCGTCGCCGGCGAGGTTACTCTCGATGAGGCCTACAAGCGCATCTCGGGCGACATCGAGCAGCAGCTCGCCGAGCGCAACAAGAAATAGGCGCCGGACGCATCACGGCATGACTGATTTGCCAACCGGCATTGAACCGCAGGCCGCGCCGACCGTCCCGCTGCTGGCGCGTTTGCGGCGCGCGGGCGAGACAGCGCTCGGTGCAGTGCTTGGGACCCTGCTGCGCCTCGTTGACCGTCCGATGCGCCTGTTGCAGCGGCTCATCGGCGAGCGGCGGATGGCCTATGTCTTTCTGCTGCCGAACCTCGTTTTCTTCTCGCTGTTCGTGTTCGTCCCGCTTGCGATCGATCTGGTGTTTTCGTTCACCGGTGGGGAGTCGCTGTTTCCTTCGCAGCGACCCTATGTCGGAACCGATCAGTACGCCTATCTGTTCGATTGCGGCTCCTTCCTCGATCCAGCTTCGTGCCGGGTCGATCATTTCTGGCGCGGCGTTGCCAATACGCTGCGTTTCACCATGTTCCAGCTCGTATCCATGGTGGCGCTTTCGCTCGTCACCGCGCTGGTCCTGAACATGCGGATCCGCGGCCGCGGCTTCTTTCGCGCGGTATATTTCTTTCCGGTGCTGCTGTCGCCGGTCGTGGTTGCGCTGGTCTGGAAATGGATCCTGCAGCGCGACGGCCTGCTGAACGCCGGGCTCACCACGATCGGCGGGCAGAAGATCCTGTTCTTCGTCGACCCGGGCTGGGCGATGTTCTGGTCAGTGTTCGTCTCGGTCTGGGCGCATATGGGCACCCTCATCCTGCTTGCGGGGTTGCAGGCCATTCCAGCCGATCTCTACGAAGCGGCCCAGATGGACGCGACGCCGCGTTGGCGCGTGTTCTGGCGGATCACGCTGCCGCTGCTCTGGCCGAACCTCATCGTGGTGATCGTGCTGGCGCTGATCCGCGGCGTGCAGACGTTCGATGAGGTGTTCGTGCTGACCGGCGGCGGACCGGGTACCGCAACCCTGATGATCGTGCAGTACATCTACGAGACGGCATTTGCGAGCCAGGTGCAGAATTTCGGCCTCGCCGCGGCGGCGTCGATTGTGCTCGGCGTGGTGCTGTTTCTGCTCACGCTGGCGCAGCTGTCTCGCACCCGGAGCGCCTCATGAAGCCAATTCAGCTCCTGCGCGCCCGCCGTCGGAGCGGGCACTGGCATTGGACCGACATCGCCGCTTACGCCTATCTCGGGCTTGGCGTCGTGCTAATGTTCGGACCTGTCGTATGGCTGGTCCTGTCCTCGTTCAAGACCCAGGCAAGCCTCCTGGAATTTCCGCCCTCGCTGCTGCCGCTGTCCCAGCAGGAGGTCAGGGTGCAGGGCTATCCGCAGCCGCTGCCGCTTTTTGCAGCCACCCTCGACAATGGCGAGCGTCGCGAGCTAGCGCAAGTTCGGCGCATCGGGCTGATCGCCCAGATGATCGATCCGGCCGATCCTAAACAGCAATATCGCGTGCCAACCGCCAAGCTCGCGCCGGTTCGGCACTTGAGTTTCGTGACCGCGAATTACACCGAGCCGCTCCAGAAATTCGCCTTCACGCACTATCTGTGGAACTCGGTGTTCGTCACGACGATCGCAACTCTGATCACACTGCTTATCAATTCGATGGCAGCCTATGCTCTCTCCATCTACGAATTCAGAGGCAAGACCGTTGCCATGCTGATGGTGATCGGCACGCTCATGATCCCGATCACCATCATTCTCGTGCCGGTCTATCTCGTCGTCACGAAACTCGGTCTCGTCAATTCGCTCTGGGCGGTCATTCTTCCGGGCGCCGCGACGCCCACAGGCGTCTTTCTGTTACGGCAATACATGCTGACGCTGCCGCGCGACCTCATCGAGGCGGCCCGCATGGACAAGGCAAGCGAGTGGCAAATCTACTGGCGGATCGTCATGCCGCTGGCGGCGCCGGCTCTGGCAGTGCTCGCCATCTTCTCCATCATGTGGCGATGGAATGAGTTTCTGTGGCCGCTCGCGGTGCTCACCAAGTCCGAATCCTTCACGCTGCAGATCGGTCTCAACGCCTTCCAGGGCGAGCTGCAGACCCAGTGGAATTATCTCCTGGCGATGACTGTGGTGTCGCTGATCCCGGTGGCTCTTGTCTTCGTGTTTCTGCAGCGCTTCATCGCCACCGGAATAGCCAATACGGGGATGAAATGATGGCGGGGATGTCTTCATGGCTGGCCTGACTCTCAAGGGCGTCCGCAAGGCCTACGGGACGATCGCCGTGATCCACGGCGTCGATCTTGCGATCGCGGACGGCGAATTCATCGTCTTCGTCGGCCCGTCCGGCTGCGGAAAGTCGACCTTGCTGCGCATCATCGCCGGGCTCGAGGAGGTGACCGACGGCGAGATTGCGATCGATGGCCTCGACGTCACGCGCGTGCCAGCGTCCGACCGGGGGCTCGCTATGGTATTCCAGTCCTATGCGCTCTATCCGCACATGAGCGTCTACAAGAACATGGCCTTCGCGCTCGAGAACATGGGTCTTGCGCGTACCGAGATCGACGCCCGGGTTCGGCGCGCGGCCGCGATGCTGCGCCTCACCGAGTATCTCGAGCGCAAGCCGAAGGCGCTGTCGGGCGGCCAGCGGCAGCGCGTGGCGATCGGTCGCGCGATCGTCCGCGATCCCAAGATATTCCTGCTCGACGAGCCGTTGTCCAACCTTGATGCCGAACTGCGCGTTGCCACCCGCAAGGAGCTTGCGGCGCTGCATGCGGAGATCGGCGGCACCATGATCTACGTCACCCATGATCAGGTCGAGGCGATGACCATGGCAGACCGCATCGTCGTGCTGCGCGGCGGCCGCATCGAGCAGGTTGGCACGCCGCTCGACCTGTACAATCGGCCGGACAATCTCTTTGTTGCGGGCTTCATCGGCTCGCCGCGCATGAATCTGTTGCCGGTGCAGGTGGTGTCGCCGGGGCTGGTACGCCTCAGTGAGGCCAGTGAACCGATCAAGGTAACGACGGGCTCACTCGCCGCGGGCGCATCGGCGACGCTCGGCGTACGTCCCGAGCATATCGCGCTCGCCGCGGAGGGCGCCGATCTCGCACTCACCATCGACCTCGTCGAACAGCTCGGCGGCGACACGTATTTCTATGGCAGCGCGCCCGGCTTGCCGCAGATCACGGTGCGCCAGAACGGTCAGGCGCTGCGGGGGCGCGGCGAGGCTCTCCGGGTTCGTTTCGAGCCGGCCCACCTTCACCTGTTCGACGCCGAAGGGGCTGCCGTGCGGCCCGGCCGCTGAATCCTGAGGGCAGGCGACGATAGAGCAATGTCAATGATGGAGTGCTGAGATATGAAAGCCCTGGTTGAGGGCCGCTATCGCGGTTGCGAGGGCGGAGCCGCAATGTTCGACGTCGGGCAGGGGGCCACCGTCGCGGTGCGCATCCTTGAGCGCGA
Organism: Bradyrhizobium sp. UFLA05-153; assembly: GCF_054185185.1. Taxonomy (NCBI): domain Bacteria; kingdom Pseudomonadati; phylum Pseudomonadota; class Alphaproteobacteria; order Hyphomicrobiales; family Nitrobacteraceae; genus Bradyrhizobium; species Bradyrhizobium sp. UFLA05-153. The sequence continues at coordinate 89,443 of NZ_JBBIAM010000009.1, read as the reverse complement.
TCTCGGCCGGGTGACGCTTCGGCGTGCTGGCGGCTTTCGGTTTGATCGTGGCTGGTCGCTGGCACCTGGCGGCATCGAGCCGCCGTATGGCGGGCGCGACCGCGACGATCTGTCGGGCTTCGTCAATCCCGCGGTGACGGTCTCAATGGGCGAGGGCACCGTCACCATTGCCGCGGAGGGGCTGACGGCCGAGGTCACGCTTCGCCCGTTCGGCGTTGCCTGGCGGCGAGACGGCGAGGTCGAGCCATTTCTGCGCGACCGGCCGACGCAGGCCTATTTCGTCTCCAACAAAACGCCGGCCATCGCGCACATGATGGCGCGTCATCCGGACGAGCGCCATTACGGCCTCGGCGACAAAGCCGGACCGCTCGATCGCACAGGACGGCGCTTTGCCATCGACGCCGTAGACCCTTGCGGGTTCGATGCCGAGCTGAGCGATCCCCTCTACAAGATGCTGCCGTTCGTCATCGTCGACGGGCCGCAAGGCGCTCACGGCATTTTCTACGACAATCTCGCCACCGGATCTGTCGATCTCGGCTGCACGATCGATAACTATCACGGCACGTTCCGGTCTTATCGCGCCGATGATGGCGACCTCGACTTCTACGTGCTCTCGGGGCCCGGTGTGCGCGAGGTCGTGCGTCGTTTCTCCTGGCTCACGGGGGGCCAGGCCTTTGCGCCGCGCTGGTCGCTCGGGTTCGGTGTCACGTCGATGGCGATCGCGGATGCGCCCGACGCCGACCGGCGGGTCATGGACTTCATCGCCGACTGCAGCCGCCACGCCATCCGTTGCGACAGCTTCCATTTCGGCTCCGGCTATACCTCGATCGGCGGGCGGCGCTACGTATTCAATTGGAATCACGACAAGTTTCCCGATCCATCGGTGACCATGGCGCGGCTGGTCGAAGCCGGCATGCAGCCGGTGACCAACATCAAGCCGTGTCTGCTCGACGATCATCCGCGGCTCACCGAGGCCATCGACGCCGGCATTCTGGTGAAGGACGGGGCGACGAAAGCCCCGGCCGTCGCGCAGTTTTGGGACGGCGTCGGCTTTCACGTCGACTTCACCAATCCCGACGGACGCCGGTGGTGGCGCGCGGGCATCGAGCATGCGCTGCTCGATCATGGCGTCGTTTCCATGTGGAACGACAACAATGAGTTCGAGATCTGGGATGAGGACGCGGTCTGTGCCGGCGATGGTCGCCCCTTCGCCCAGGTGCTGGCGCGTCCGGCACAGGCGTTGCTGATGACGAAGCTATCCTTCGAGGCACAGGCGGATCGATCCTCCTCGCGGCGGCCCTATGTCATCACCCGCGGCGGGCCGGCGGGACTTGCGCGCTATGGCCAGACCTGGTCGGGAGACAACAAGACCGCCTGGAAGACGCTGCGCTTCAATCTCACCCAGGGCCTCAACATGAGCCTGTCGGGGCTGTTCAACATCGGCCACGATGTCGGCGGCTTTCATGGCCCGAGGCCAAGCCCGGAGTTGCTGTGCCGCTTCGTCGAGTTCTGCGCACTCTGGCCGCGCATGATCATGAACTCGTGGAACGACGACGGTTCGGTCACTCTGCCCTGGATGCACGCATCCGTGCTGCCGCAGGTGCGAGCGGTGATCGGGATGCGGCACCGGCTGCTGCCCTACCTTTACACGCAGATGTGGCGCGCCAGCCGCGACCATGAGCCCGTGGTGCGCCCGCTGTTCTGGGATTTCCCTGATGATGCGGCGGTGAGGGAAGTCGAGGACGCCTTCATGGTCGGCCCCGATCTGCTCGTCGCGCCCGTGCTCGAGGAGGGCGCTTCCGATCGCCGCGTCCAGCTACCTGCCCATGAAGGTGGCTGGTACGACTGGCACGATGGCCGGCATTTCTCAGATGGTGAGACTGTGCAGGTCGCCGCGCCCCTTGGACGCCTGCCTGTGTTCGTCCGTGCTGGAGCCATGATTCCGGTCGTTGATATCGATTTGGCCGGCAATCCGGGCGAGCGGTCGCTCATGGTCTTCGGCTCACCGGCGTCGCATGCCACTGCCGATCTCTATGAGGACGACGGCGACATGGCGGCCTGGCGCACAGATGCTCTGCTTCTGTCCTTCCAATTGTGCCGGAAGGCTGCCGGCCTGGAATTGACGGCAAGGGCGCAAGGCGGCTTCCGCCCGGCATTCAACCGTTTGCATGTGAGGCCGGTCGGAGTGGCGGGGCCCCTGACCTTCGGCACGATCGAAGGACCTGTCACACTTGAGCTCGGGGCGACTGGATAGCGCGCAGCAGACGCGAAAGCTTACATGACGCGTCACGCATGGTCGCGTGACGGCCTGCACCAATGCGGTTGCCGCCACCTGAGAGGGGGCTGCGCCAGGCCGCGTCGGCTTGCCCGCCGATGCCGGCCACAAAGGGAATGCCAAGTTCGGCAAGCTTTTCCCGTAAGAATACCGCCCGCTCTTGCAAGAAAAGCCCGAGATGGGCATGCAGGTCCTTGGGGCCACGTTGGAGAATGCCGAAGGGTTGATGCAGTCCTGGATGAAGCTTGTGTCGCCACGATTCATGGCGGGGCTTTGGTCCAGGCTTCGGAAACCAAATGAAACGATCACACAATCTTGGTCATCGTTGCCTGCATTTATGTTCGCCGACAAGGGTTGACCGAGCTGATCAAAAATCTAATCTTCGTTAAGTCGTATTCCCGACAATCGTGATTGCGCGTCTTGCCGGCGTCTCGTGCAGGCAAGTTCGCCTGCTCGCGATATGGACAAGGGACGCGTTGAGGGGACGGTCGGGCGAAAACCAAGGAGGGGTGCCTATGGGAGTTGGAGAGCAGGCCTTCGGAGGGGGACATGGACGGCGATTGGTGGCCGCAGGCATCTATGACGAACGCCAGCGCCAACCTTGCAGATGTGCGGCACGCTGCAGCGGCATTTCTTGACAATTTGTTGGTTGCGGCTCCTGGAGATCGCGACCGCTGGATTCACAACTGGATGACGGTTGGTGATCGCTATCGGGATTCGGCTGAGTTCGCCATCAGGAAAAAGTTGCAAACGTCATCCAGTGAATCCTGGTTTTGCGCCCTGACAGCTTTTGAGGTGGCAAGAGAGCTCGCTGATCCAGGGAGTTCATCGAGCATCGCGCTTGAGGACCGGATGGAGGCTAGTCTCAGGAGTTTCGAGGCCTGTGAGCCTCGTCGCGTGGAGCGGGTAGAGATTGAGCCTTTTGATCAAGTGCGGCTTGCCGGGTGCTTTCTGCCCCCCGCGTGTCGCGCACGGCCTGCGCCCGTGGTCATTTGCATTAGCGACGAAGAATCGTCCGTCGATACGAGCTTGAGCCGGCTTCTGCCTGCGGCTGAGGGGCGCAATTTGTCGATCTTGGTTGTTCGAGGAGAAGATGCATCAAGGCATCGTCTGTTCGGGCCTGAAGCCTTCTTGGCGAGTTGGGTGAACTATTTGGAAAGTCGATCGGATGTCGATGCCGACCGAATTGCTGTCAGCGGTGAGAGAATGGCCGCCAGTCATGCGTCGCGCATCGCTGCAACCGACCGCAGGATAGTTGCGGCTGTTTGTGACGGCGGACTTTGGACAGCGGTCCGACATCGAGCGAACGTGGGCTGGATGACTGGAATCTGGGACCCGGCCACCGACCGCGCGCGGACGTCTAGTCTACAACTGGTGCAGCGAATGCGCTGTCCGGTCCTGATTGTAGCCGGTGGTCGGGCGATGGTCGACCAGCAGGATGCTCTTGAACTGCAAGCCGACTGCAAGCTTGCCGGAGTGGATTGCTCCATTGCAATATCTCGGGGCTCGGGGGAGCTTGAAAATTTCGTCACGAAGGACGATTTCGTTCTCGATTGGCTTGAGCGAAAACTCGGACCGCATCGGCAATTTGAACCGATAAATTACTTGTAGCAGGCTGCCAGCGGCAAGCAGATCAAGTCCAAAGATGTCCGCTCTGTGGCTCGTTCGAGTTTGGGGCCCTTACCTATGCGCCAGTCAACAAGCTGCTGAAGGTTCAGGAGATATCTATCGCCAGCAGGCGGGATGCCAGCCGCGCATTCTTCGCAATCGTCGCCAGCGCGGCGTTGATGTCTGCCAAGGTTTTCTCGTCGAACTCGTTGAACATTGTCGAGTTTAGAGCAAGTTTCCTCTTGGCGAGCTTCGCAATTTCCGCTTGTGCCTTGGCTGTAAGAGACATCAAGACATAACGCGCGTCGTCCGCACGAGTCACTCGCGACAACAATCCGCTCTTCTCGAGACTCTTCGTCTGATTGGTGACGAATGCCGGGTGAATCCGCAACTTGCCCGCAACATCGATTCCAGCCACGCCTTGCCCCTCATCCAACTCTTCAATGGCCATCAGAATCAGCCATTGCGGTTCTGTGATGCCGAGGAGCTCGGCCCAGCTCTTATGGATCTCCTCCAATTGGGAGTGGATCTCGACCACATTCCAAATGAAATCCTTGATTGCTCGGTCGAGGTTTTTCTCGATCATTTTTGAGTTCCGGCGAGGTTGAAGGCACCAGGGGCCTTTTAGCTACTTTACGGTTATCTCAAATGATTTTGCTCTCAGATATTCGTTATCCACCGAGGCAATATACTCAACTTTTGCAACCAAACGGCGGCAAGCATCGGCTCAAATATGGGCTTGCAAATATCAATTAATTAAAATAATCATCTCTGGTGTTTAGGAGCAGCTCAAACTCTTTCAACAAAGGGTTCTGAAACGCCACTCGCTAAACCTCCAAGGAAACCCTCGGGATGCCCCCCGAGGGTTTTTTGCTGTTATTCGGCGCGAAATGTGACCAAAACCCCTCGAATTTGGTGGTGTTGCGCTCATACAACAGGTCGTCGCGAACCGTTAATTGATCAAAACAATCAATTGAGATGATTGTTTCGTTAAATTATATCGAACCTAGCGACGGAGGGGGGCACCTTGAAGTCGTTTCCGCAGCCGGAACCCGGGTGCGGACGAATGGGGAATTGAGGGCCGGAGGCCGCGATCGTCGATCGCGTCCAAGTCGCCCAACACCAACTTGGAGGTTAATCAAATGAAATTGACGAAGAGCCTTATGCTTGGCTCGGCGGCGGCTCTGATCGCCGTTGGCGGAGCACAGGCAGCCGATCTCCCCGTGAAGGCCAAGGCGGTCGAATACGTGAAGATCTGCTCGCTGTACGGCGCAGGCTTCTACTACATGCCGGGCACTGATACCTGCATCAAGTTCGGCGGCTACGTCCGTGCGGACACCTCGGTTGGCGCAGGCGACTATTCCTTCCAGCAAGGCGCGAACCAGGGTTCGAACAACCGTCTGACCAACTACTGGTACAGCCGCGCTCGTATGGACCTGACCGTCGATACCCGCACGGCGACCGAGTATGGCGTGGTTCGCACCTACGCCGATATGGTCTTCACCTGGACCAGCAACACCGTGAGCGGCAGCAACGGCTCGGCGCAGGGCGCCGCGGACGGTTCGGCCTCGCTCGGCCTCTACCACGCGTTCATCCAGTTCGCTGGCTTCACCTTCGGCCGCACGGTCTCGGTGTTCGACGCTCCGTGGCAGAGCTATCCGGCTGGCGGTCCCGACACCATTCCGGGCGGTTCCAACCACGTCACCGGCGTGAACCAGGTCGCTTACACGGCTGACTTCGGCCAGGGCATCACCGGCTCGATCGCGTTGCAGGACATCACCACGTCGGCAGGCGGCAATTCGAACCTCTGGAATCTGTCGGGTGCGACGGCTGCCAACATGGTTCAGGGCATCTATGGCACCAACGATTGGGGTGGAACGCGTTCTCCCGACATCGTTGGTGCGATCCGTGTCGACCAGGCCTGGGGTCTGGCCCAGATCTCGGTTGCCGCTCATGACATGCATCCCGCCTACTACGGCGCCACGGAACTCACCGGTCACCCGGCTGACAAGTGGGGCTGGGCGATCCAGGGTGCGTTGTCGATCAAGAACATCCCGACCGGACCTGGCGACAGCATCAACCTGCAGGCCGTCTACACGGATGGCGCGTCTCGCTACAACTTCCAGAGCCTGTTCCCGCAGACCTTCTTCATGTACAGCGGCAGCGGCATCGGCGCGTACCAGAGCGTCGGAATCGCCGGCATTGCTGATGGTGTCTTCACCACCGGCTCGTCGATCGAGTCTGTGAAGACCTGGGGCTTCCGCGGTGGTTATACCCACAACTGGACCCCGAACGTGGCGAGCGGCATCTACGGTGGCTACGGCTCCGTGCGGTACGGTGACGGTGGCAAGACCGCGATCTGCGCCAACGCTGTTACGTTGCTCGGCCTCGTCGGTACCTGCAACCCCGACTTCAACTTCGCTGTGATCGGTGTCAACACCGTGTGGACCCCGGTCAAGAACCTGGCCTTCACGGCGGACGTCAACTGGTCGCATCTGGACCAGAAGTACTCGGGCACCATCGCGAGCCCGGGCGTTGCTGCCGCTGCCAAGCCGGCAGGCGTGTATGAGCTGAAGGACCAGAGCTCGGTCAGCATGCTCCTCCGCGCTCAGCGCAACTTCTAAGATCGATCTTTCGACCGATCAGAGAACCCCGGCGGGCAACCGCCGGGGTTTTTCTTTGCGGACGTTGCGGCGTAGCGATGGCGTTTGCACACACACAGGTCAAAGCCGTCCCGCTTCGTTGGCCGCGAGAGGACATCGACGAGCTCACTACGGGTGTTCAATGCTCTGATCGTGTCCTGCTCCCTGCCGGGCCAGGCATTGCGTGCCACGAGTGCATCCGAAAATCAGTCGCTACAGGTGTACGACTTCGCCGCTTCGAACGCTGGCGTCGGCGGCAAAGACGATGCTCAGCGAGTTGATCGCGGCCTCGTGATGCTCGGACAGATCGATCTCGCCGCGGATCGCCTTCAGAAACAGCTGCTGCTCGCGCTCGCAGAGCTCCTGATGACCGGGTTCGTCTTCGGTGGAGAGGAGTTCATCGGGCCTCGCGAAGTCGCGTTCCGAGTTCAGAGCCGCGTGATGGATGCGAATCGCGTTGGTGCGCGTATGGGTGTCATGGTCCGCCGAACGCGCAGTCGCGTCCGTGCTTTCCTTTGCAACGATCGACACGCTGCCGTTCGGCCCGATGATGTCCTTCACGAAATGAGCGGTCTCGCTCATCATCGGTCCCCAGCCAACCTCGTACCAGCCAACCGATCCGTCTTCGAACGTGATATGAAGATGGCCGTAGTTGTACATGCCAGGCGCGATCTCGTCCGTGAGTCGCGCCCCGACTGCGTGCACCGCGACCGGCCGCGAGCGCGCCACCTGGCACATGATGTCGACATAATGCACGCCGCAATCGACGATCGGCGAGGTCGACAGCATGAGCTTCTTGTGAACCTCCCAGAACGAGCCGGCCGATTGCTGGTTGAGATTCATGCGCATCACGAGTGGCTTTCCGAGCGTCCGGCCGATCTCGACGAAGCGCGACCACGACGGATGGACGCGGAGGATATAGCCGATCAGCAGCGCCTTTGCGCTCGCGCGCGCCGCGTCGACGACGCGCTTTGCGTCTTCCAGCGTGTCGGCGAGCGGCTTTTCGCAGAACACGTGCGCGCCTGCCGCGAATGCCCTTAGCGCCATGGCGGCGTGATGCTCGGTGTAGGTGCAAATCGCGACGGCGTCAGGACGCAGCGTCGCGAGTGCCTCGTCGTATCGTTCGAAACGCGGCAGGCCGGGAAACTCGGCCTCGAGGTCTTGGCGATCGGCCGCGCGAGACGTGCAGAGGCCAGCGAGTTCGAAGCCTTCGATCGCCCGGTAGGCGCGGGCGTGGCTGGTTCCCATGGTGCCGAGGCCAACCACGAGAACGCGGAGGGGCTGCGCTGTCGACGAAGATGAAGAAGACATGGCTCAATCGCGTCCTTCAATCGAAACAACGCCCGCCAGATCTATGCATTAGGCGCCGTTGGCAGTCGGTCGGCCCTCGATCCAGGTTTCGTGCACGCGCAAATCGTCGTCGAGATGCACGAGGCTCGCCAGATATCCGGGCGCGATGCGCCCGAGCTCGGTCTCACGCCGCAGAAACGTCGCCGGGACGCGCGAGGCCATCGCGAGTGCATCGGCGAGATCGAGCCTCAGGACGTTGACGGCATAACGCACTGCCTCGTCCATGGTCAGCACCGAGCCGGCGAGCGTGTCATCGTCGAGCCGCAGGCAACCATCAACGTTCGTCACGCGGCGGCCCAGCAGATCGAATTGATCGGGACCACCGGCCGCCGGCGGCATCGCGTCGGTAATGAGCATGAAACGATCGCGACGCTTGGCGGCAAGCGCGATGCGCAGGTTCGCCTCATGCACGTGATGGCCGTCGGCGATGATGCCGACGAACGGCTCGTCAAGATCGAGCGCGGCACCGACCATGCCCGCCTCGCGAACGGCCGGCGCACTCATCGCATTGAATAGATGGGTGAACGCGCGCGCGCCGGCTTCGACCGCGGCGCGCGCCTCTTTGTAGGTCGCATCGGAGTGGCCGAGCGAGACGAGCACGCCATGACGGGCAAGTTCGGCGATGCTCTCCACCCCGACCCGATTGGGCGCGAGCGTCAGCATGACCGAGCCGCAATTTGCTCCGACGATCGTCGCGACGTCGTCGGGCCCGAGGTTGCGGATGTACCTCAGCTCATGCGCGCCCTTGCGGCGCGGATCCAGGAACGGCCCTTCCAGATGGATGCCGAGCGACGCCGGCGTCAGACGCCACGCCTCGCACGCGGCGGCAATGGCGGTGGTCGTCACTTGCGGCGCGTCGGTTATCAGCGTCGGCAGCAGCCCGACGGTCCCGTGGTTGCGATGCGCGTCGGCGATACGGGCGATGCCCTCGGGCGTTGGATCCTCGTTGAAAAGAACGCCCCCACCGCCATTGACCTGCACATCGATATAGCCGGGCGCGAGCAGGCCGCCACCGAGATCGTGCGCGGCGCCGTGAGGTCTCTCGGAGTGAGGGACGATTGCCGCGATGCGCCCGCCCTCGACGACGACGGCGTGGTCGTCGAGAAAACGCTCGCCATCAAAAATTCGCGCGCCGGATAGTATGGTCATCAAACAGTCTCCGTCACCTTGCGCAGGTTGCGCGGGCGGTCGGGATCACGCCCGAGCCGGAGCGCAAGCGCCTCGGCAAGGCGGTAGAAGCGGTGGATCATGACGATGGGCTCCAGCAGCGTCGCCTCGACTTTTGCCGTCGCGAGACGATCGGCCTCGTCAGCGCCGCCCGCCTCGATCGTGATCACCGTCGCGCCGGCATTGGTCAGGGCCGTGAGTGTCGGCAGCATGCCTTCGCGCGCCGCGTCGGACGGCAGGAAGGCAATGACGGGAAAGCCCGAGGCCACAAGTTCGGCCGGGCCGTGCAGTACCTCCGCCGCGGAGTAGGCCTCGGCGTGAATCGCGCAGGTCTCCTTGAGCTTCAGCGCCGCCTCCGCGGCGATCGCAAGCGTCGCGCCACGGCCGAGCACGAAGGCGCTGCGGGCATTTGCGAGTCTCTCCAGCATCGTCGCGGGCGGCGGCGCCGCTTGCCCGCGCAGGACGTCCGGCAGGCCGGTGAGGGCGTCTGCGAGCTGCCGATCCTCGCGCCAGGCCGCGACGAGGCTCGCGCCCGCGACGAGACCTGCAACCATCGATTTGGTCGCAGCGACGGAACGTTCCGTGCCGGCACACAGCGGCAGAAGCACTTCGGCCTCTTGCGCGAGCGGTGAGGTCACGTCGTTGACCAGTGCGACCGCCAGTGCACCGCCACGCCGTGCGGCGCGCTGCATTTCGACGATGTCCGGGCTGCGTCCCGATTGCGAGATCGCGACGGAAACGCCGCCTTCGAGCCGCATCGGCGTACGATAAAGCGTCGCGATGGAGGGGCCGATAGAGGCACAAGGCACCCCCGAAACAATCTCGACGAGGTATTTCAGATAGAGCGCGCAGCAATCCGATGAGCCGCGGGCGATGGTTGCGACGAGTGGCGGATCGAGGGCGCGCAGGCGCGCCCCAAGTTCAGCGAGCCGCTCCGCATTCTGGCCAAGCTGGCGCGCGACCGCTTCGCCTGCCTCGCCGATCTCCTGAAGCATGTGGGTCGTCATCGGTACGCCTTTCGGGTCGGTGGCGACAGCGTGAGTTCGGAGACGAAATCATAGGCGTCGGCGCGGTACCAGGATTTCGTGAACTCGACGCAGGATCCGTCGGCAAGGTAGGCGATGCGCTGGATATAGAGCGCCGGGCTGTCCGCTGCGACGCCAAGTAGTTCCGCATCCACATGATCGACGAGGGTCGCACGCAAGCGCTGCAGGCCCCGGGTGGGCTTGAAGCCTCGCGCGGAGAGCGCCTCGTAGAGCGAGCCGCCGACCGAATCCTGTTCAGGCAGATAGCGTATCGGCACGGCGGCGCGTTCGATCGCCATGGGCGAACCGTCGGCCAGGCGCAGGCGGCCGAGCCGGAACACGCGTTCGTTCGGCCGTACGCCAAGCATCATGGCCTCTTCCGGCGTCGGCAGGAACACGCCGCGCTCAAGCTCGCGCGAACTCGCCTCCAATCCGCGCAGCCGCATGTCTTCCGTGAAACTCGTCAGGCGCGACGAGGGCTGTTCGACGCGCGGCGTTGCGCGATGGATGAAGGTCCCGGCGCCATGGCGATGAAACAGCACGCCTTCGGCGATCAGATCGGCAATCGCCTTGCGCAGCGTGGTGCGCGATACGTCGAGCAGTTCGCACAATACGCGCTCGGCCGGAAGCAATTGCGTCTCCGCGAAGCGTCCGGTCTCAATCTCGCGCCGAAGCGCGTCGACCACGGCACGATAGAGCTTCTGACCCGGCGCGGTTTCGACCGTCATGGACATGCTGCGTCCTCCGCGAGCGTTCCGCCGGCGAGCAGGATTGCGCCGTCGACCGCATCGCGCCGCGGCGGGGCGAGGCGCTTGGCCACGTCAGGCGGCAGGAAGGGACGCAAGGGCTCACCGAAGCCGCCAGCGAGCGCTATGCGCTCGGCGCCAAGCGCATTCAGCGCGTTCGCAAGCGCGGCGATCGCGCTGGCTGCTTCGCCGACAATTTCGCGCGCGCGCATATCTCCGGACCTGGCGACGTCCAGGATCTGGGGTGCGAAGGCGCCGTAGTCTCTGGGCCTCGCGTCCGCTGCCCAGCGGCTCATCCGCAATGGATCGTAATCGAAATGGCGCCCGAGCGCCTGCGAGAGTCCGCTCATCGGCTCGAGGCCATCGATCGCACGCAGCGTCGCGCGCAACGCCGACTCGCCGAGGCGTGCGGCAGATCCGTCGTCGCCGAGCCAGAAACCGCGCCCGCCGATGATGGTCGTTCGAGCTCCCACGCGAGCGATGCCTGCCGAGCCCGTGCCCGCGATGATCAGGCCGCCGTCGCCGAGGCCATTGGCACCGACGCAGGCGGCGACAGCATCATTGACTGCGACGATGCGCGCAAAGCCGGGCAGGGCAGCGGAGACACGCTCCGCTTCCTTGTCGTCCGAAAGCCCCGCAAGGCTAAGGCCGACTGCGATTTCCTGCCTTGGCGCGCCGTCGGCGATCGCGGACTCGATCGTTTCACGAACGACCCGCATGGCCTCGTCGAAATCGAGATAGATGTTCGAAGCCGGCCCGAGGCCGCGCCCGAGCTCGCGGCCAGACGAATCCCGCAGTCTCGCGCGGCAACGCGTCGCGCCGCCGTCCACACCGAGGAAGAACTGGGCCGTCGCCAAGGAGCCTCCTAAAAAATTTCTTAACGCCTCTAGACAAGTGGTATGTCATATGGCTAAAACAAATACAAGAGGTATCTACCATTGGTATTCACGATGTCGGTACTGCCGAACTTGGAGACGGACGGGGAGAGGTGGCGCGGCACGGACGGTGTCGTGATTGTCAATGAGGCGATGTTTGCGGAGGCGATGCTCGCATCGTATCGCCGAGCGATTGCTTCAGTCGCAGCTGCCTCCGCCGACATCCGCGCCGCCGCGCTTCGCCTTGCTGCGATCTGGCGAGCAGGCGGGCGCCTGGTCTACGCGGGCGCAGGCTCCTCCGGTCTTGCAGCGGCCGAAGATGCAGCCGAGCTTCCTGGCACGTTCGGCCTCGATGAAAGCCGCATCGCAATTGTCCTGCCCGGCGGGACAACCGAGCCGTTCCGCATCGATGGGGCCGCGGAGGACGATGCCGCAGCCGGCGAGCGGGCTATGACCGGGCTCGGTGACCTCTCTCGTGATGCCGTGATCGTCGTATCGGCGAGCGGCTCGACGCCGTTCACGGTCGCGGCCGCCGCAGAGGCGCGCCGTCGCGGCGCTTTCGTGATTGGCATTGCGCATCGTCAAGGTTCGCCCTTGCTCGTCGGTGCCGACGCGTCGATCCTGCTCGAGAGCGGGGAGGAGGCGCTGCGCGGCTCGACCCGGCTCGCGGCCGGAGCTGCGCAAAAGGCCGCGCTCGGCATGCTCTCATCATTGATGGGATTCGAGCTTGGTCACATCCATCAGGGCCTGATGGTCAATCTGAAGGCCGATAATGCGAAATTGCGCGAGCGGGCGCGCGGGATCGTCGCAACAATCGCCGGCGTCAGCGATGCCAAAGCGGAAGCGGCGCTGCGCGAGGCCGGCGGTGAGGTCAAGCCGGCAATCCTGGTTGCCTGCGGTATCGTCAGCATGAGCGAAGCGGTCACGTGGCTGGCTGCTGCGGAAGGCCGGATAGACGACGCGTTGCGCCGCGCAAGCGTCAACGGGATCACGGGCGAAGGCCCGAACAAGGGAGCGTAGCATGAGACGGACATTCAAGGCTGCAATGGGAGCTGAGGTTGCCGCGTTGGCGTTGCTTGCGGGGCTTGCGTCGGCCCAGGCAGGCTCGTTGAAGATCGAGAGCTGGCGCAATGACGACGCCGACATCTGGAATTCGAAGATCATTCCCGCCTTCAACAAGCATTATCCCGACATCAAGGTCGAATTCGCGCCCTCGGCGCCCAAGGAATACAACGCCGCCCTCAACGCGCGGCTCGATGGTGGTACTGCCGGCGACCTCATTACGTGCCGTCCGTTCGATGCCTCGCTCGCGCTTTATCAGAAGCATCAGCTCGACGCGGTGGACGGCCTCAAGGGCATGGACAATTTCTCTGATGTCGCAAAGGCCGCATGGCAAACCGACGACGGCAAAACCACCTTCTGCGTCCCAATCGCTTCCGTCATCGCCGGGTTCATCTACAACAAGGAAGCTTTCGCCAAGGTCGGCGTGTCCGAGCCGAAGACGCTCGAGGAATTCCACGCCGTACTTGAGAAATTCAAGAAGGACGGGACCTACGTCCCGTTGGTGATGGGCACGGCTGACCAGTGGGAGGCCGCGACCATGGGCTTCCAGAACATCGGCCCCGACTATTGGAAAGGCGAGACCGGTCGCGCCAATCTGATTGCCGGCAAAGAGAAGCTCACCGACCCGCAATACGTCGCAGCGTTCAAGGAAATCGCCAGCTGGGCGCCGTATCTCGGATCGGGTTTCCAGGCGCAGACCTACGCAGACAGTCAGAACCTGTTCTCGCTCGGCAAGGGCGCGATCTATGCGGCTGGCTCGTGGGATATCTCGACGTTCCGCGGCCAGGCGAAATTTGCCATGGGTGCGTTCCCGCCGCCGCAGCCGGCTGGCACGGCGGATTGCTATATCTCCGATCACACCGACATCGCGATGGGCGTCAACGCTGCGTCGAAGAACAAGGAAGATGCCAAGAAGTTTCTGGAATGGCTGACGACGCCGGAATTCGCGACGATCTACGCCAACTCCCTTCCCGGCTTCTTCTCCCTCGCCAAGACGCCAGTGAAGGTCGAGGACGACGTCGCGGCGACGATGGTCGGATGGCGCCAGAACTGCAAGTCGACGATCCGCAACTCGTACCAGATCCTGTCGCGCGGTACGCCGAATCTCGAAAACGAGCTTTGGAACGTGTCGGCGCAGGTCGTCAACGGCAAGCTGACGCCTGATGCCGCCGGCAAGCAACTGCAGGACGGCCTCGACAAGTGGTACAAGCCCGCTAAATGACGCCAGTCCCTCTCCCCGCTCTCGCGGGGAGAGGGACTTCCTTGTTTTATTCGATAGTTGCTGCACACTCCGCTAACCCATGGCGCGAGCCTCAAGCGCGGAGAGGGACGATAACTCACTTTAGGTTTGATCTCTTTCCGTCATGCCCGAATCGGTCTCGAACATCACCGCCCAGATGCCTCGCGCAAAACTCGCGGGCCTTCTGCTGTTCTTTCTCGGACCGGCGGTCGCGATCTACACCCTGTTCTCGATCTATCCGCTCGTCGCGACGATGGCGCTCTCGACCTACACGAGCGATCCATCGGGAGCGCGGTATTTCGTCGGGCTCGCCAACTTCGAAACGCTGCTCGGCGACGCGCTGTGGTCGAAGCCGTTCTGGAATGCCTTCGGCAACAATCTGATCTTCTTTGCCGTGCACATGTGCGTGCAGAATCCGATCGGTATTGCGCTCGCAGGATTGCTGAGCCTGCCGGGCTTGAGGCTCAAGGGCTTTTACCGCACCGTCATGTTTCTGCCGACGATGCTGTCGGTTGTCATCGTCGGATTCTCCTGGAACCTGATCCTTTCCCCGCTCTGGGGCGTTGCTTCCGGCGCCTTGAAGGCCGTTGGGTTGGGCTCACTGTTCGCTCCCTGGCTGGGTCTCGAATCGAGCGCGCTCGTAACCCTGTCCCTCATTTCCGTTTGGCAATTCGTCGGCATCCCGATGATGCTGATCTATGCCGCGCTGCTCAACATCCCCGAAGAACTCATCGACGCGGCGCGCGTCGACGGGCTCGGGCATTTCCGCATCTTCTTCCACATCAAGCTTCCGCTCGTCCTGCCGACGATTAGCCTGGTCTCGGTCCTGACCTTCGTCGCCAACTTCAACGCTTTCGATCTGATCTATTCGGTCAAGGGCGCGCTTGCGGGGCCGAATTTCGCGACCGACATTCTCGGCACGTTTTTCTACCGCACCTTCTTCGGCAATCAGCTCCAACTCGGAAATCCGACGATGGGCTCTGCGGTCGCGACCGTGATGTTCTTCATCATCCTCCTCGGCCTCTGTCTCTATCTCTTCCTCGTGCAGCGGCGCGTCCGCCGTTACGCTTTCTGAGGGGCGGGCATGACGGCGGAGCAGCGCGCGAAAAGCCTCAGTGTCCATCTCGTCCTGATCGCCTACAGCGTGCTGGCGGTAGGTCCGATCCTGCTCGTCGTGATGAATTCGTTCAAGGTGCGCAGCGCCATCTTCGGCAGCCCGCTCGCGCTGCCGGATGCCACAACCTTCAGCCTCGTCGGCTATGAGAAGGTTTTTCGCTCCTCCCATATCCTGACCTACTATTCGAATTCGCTGATCGTGACCCTCGTCAGCATGGCGCTCGTGCTGCTGTTTGGCGCGATGGCGGCCTGGGCGCTGACCGAATACCGCTTTCGTGGTTCGACGGCGCTCGCACTGTTTCTGTCGATCGGCATCATGGTGCCGATCCGGCTTGGCTCCGTCGCGATCCTCAACATGATGCGCTCGGCTGGCCTCAACGACACGCTGACGGCCCTGGTTCTCGTCTACGTCGCGCAAGGCCTGCCGATGTCGATCTTCATATTGAGCGAGTTCATCCAGCAGATCCCCAAGGACCTGCGCGATGCCGCGCGCTGCGACGGTGTTCCGGAAACCCGCATCTTCTTCGAGGTGGTCGCGCCGTTGCTGCGCCCGGCGATCGCGACCGTCGCTGTCTTCACCATCGTGCCGATCTGGAACGATCTCTGGTTTCCATTGATCCTGACGTCGAGCGATTCGACGCATACGGTCACGCTCGGCGTGCAGCAGTTTCTTGGCCAGTACATCACCGACTGGAATTCGGTGCTCGCCGCGCTGTCGATGGCGATCCTGCCGGTCGTCTTGATCTACGTGATCCTCTCGCGCCAACTCATCGCAGGCCTCACCTCCGGCGCAGTCAAATAGGTTGTCAGAATGGCCAATCTGCGCATCGAGCACCTCAACAAGCGTTATGGCGCGACGACCGTGCTCAACGACGTCAACCTGGACATCGAGGACGGCGAATTCGTCGTTCTCGTCGGGCCGTCAGGGTGCGGCAAGTCGACGCTTCTGCGGATGATTGCCGGGCTCGACGGTGCGTCGGGTGGCGACATCCAAATCGCCGGCAAGCTTGTCAACACGCTCGCGCCCGCCGAGCGCGGCATCGCGATGGTGTTCCAGTCCTACGCGCTCTATCCGCATATGAACGTGCGCAAGAACATGACGTTCGGGTTGAAATTCACGGGGGTTCCGCCGGCCGAGCGCGACCGGCGCGTCGCGGAGGCTGCCCGCATGCTGCGGCTCGACGAATTGCTCGAGCGCTATCCGCGCGATCTCTCCGGCGGTCAGCGTCAGCGCGTTGCGATTGGTCGTGCGATCGTGCGCGAGCCTGCCGTTTTCCTGTTTGACGAGCCGCTCTCCAATCTCGATGCGGCCTTGCGCGTCTCGACACGCGTCGAGATCGCGAATCTGCATCGAATGCTGAAGTCGACGATCGTCTATGTCACGCACGACCAGGTCGAGGCGATGACACTGGCCGACCGGATCGTCGTGATGAACAAGGGCTGCATTGAGCAGGTCGGCAGGCCGCTCGATCTCTACTACGCGCCGGCCAATCTGTTCGTTGCCGGCTTCATCGGCTCGCCTGCGATGAATTTTTTCGAAGCGAAGGTTGGCAGCGTCGAGGGCGGCTGCGCACGCATCTCGGGACCCGGCTTTCGCAGCTTCGATCTACCGGCGACATCATTGAAGGTCGGCGACTCGCTGACGGTCGGTGTCCGTCCGGAGCATCTCGGCCGAGGGGAAGACGGTCCCTTCGCCGTGGAAGGCGTCGTCGAACTGGTCGAACGGCTCGGCGAAGCTTCCTTTGCCTATGTGCGCCGTGCCGACGACAGGCTGTTCGTTGCCGAGGTGCGCGGCAGGGAGACCCCGATACCCGGCGAGCGGGCTACGCTCATCGCCGCAGCTCGGGACGTGCACGTTTTCGATGCCGCGGGCCTGCGGGTCACGACGCAGAATGATGCCTAGCTCATGACGAGCCTCGTACGCTATCTCACCCATCCCCAGGTGGACATTGATCCGGCGATCCCGGTCCCGTCCTGGAGCCTGAGTGAGATCGGGAGGGCTCGCACCCACGCAGTCGCGGGCACGCGGCAGCTCTCGCGCACTACGCAGATCATCTCCAGTGGCGAGCGGAAGGCGATCGAGACGGCCGAGATCATCGCCGCGAAGCTGAGCCTCGAGGTAGAGGTGCGGGAAGCGATGCATGAGAATGATCGATCCGCAACCGGATTCCTGATGCCTGACGAATTTCAGGGGGTGGCCGATCAGTTTTTTGCGCAGCCCCAAATCAGCGTTCGGGGCTGGGAGCGCGCGGTTGATGCCCAGTTGCGCATCGTACGCGAGGTCGAACACGTCTTGGCTCGGGAAAAACCGGGCGATGCGCTCTTTGTCGGGCACGGTGGTGTCGGCACTCTGCTGTATTGCCATTATTCGGGCTTTGCGATTGATCGAACGCATGACCAGCCCGGCGGCGGCGGCGGTTACTATTTCGCGTTCAGCAAAGAGGACCGCCGTGTGCAACATTCCTGGCGTCGCCTCGAAGACCTCTGATCTTGCCGTGGGGCGGATCCCGATCGCAAGTGGCCGTTTTTGGAGGCCCCGAAGCGCCCCTTGTACGACAATATCAAGCGTCTCCCGGTGAACTTGGACGGGATCACGGCAGGTTCGATTATCCACGCGGGATCGTGACGATTGGACAGCGGTGTGGCATCCTTTGACGTCACGCGGTGACCGGGAAGGCTGCCAGACAGAAGCGGCCCGGAGCAGGAAACGAACAACGCACTATATTTCGTTCGAGTGAGGGTGACATGAACCGGCCGTTCAACATGCCTGACGAGTTCGTTGATGCCTTCGTGAAGGCGGGCGCGAGCTTCTGGCGGTCTCTTGCGTCCACGTCGGCCACCGGCGGCCATACGGAGGCCGGTTCGGTGATGGATTCGACGGGACGTCTTGTCGAACTCCAGGCGGACCATCTGAGGCGCCTCTATGCGCTCGCGGAACATGCGCTCAAGACGAGCGCGGGCGCGCAGGCTGAACCAGCGGTCGAGCCTGCGCGCGGGGACCGGAGGTTCAATGGTACGGAATGGCGCGACAATTCACACTATAGCCTGCTGAAGCAATGCTATCTGCTGAACGCGCGCTATTGCGTCGACTTCGTGGAAGCTCTCGATCTGGAGGAGAAGGAGAAGCATCGCCTGCGGTTCTTCACGCGCCAGCTCGTCGAGGCAATGAGCCCGACCAATTTTGTCGCCACCAATCCCGACGCCATCAAGATCGCGACAGAAACGGAAGGTCAGAGCCTGAAGGCCGGCCTGGACAATCTGGTGGCCGATCTCGGCAAGGGAAACCTCACGATCACGGACGAAGGCGCATTCGAAGTCGGAAAGGACGTCGCGACGTCCAGGGGCGCGGTGGTGTTCGAGAATGAGCTCTTTCAGCTGATCCAGTATGAACCGACAACCCAGCAGGTGGCTGCCCGGCCGTTGCTGATCGTCCCGCCCTGCATCAACAAGTTCTATATCCTCGATCTACAGCCGGCGAACTCGTTCGTCCGCTTTGCGATCGAGCGGGGCCAGACCGTCTTCATGGTCTCCTGGCGCAATCCCGATGCGTCATGCGGGCATCTTGGGTGGGACGATTATATCGAGCGCGGCGCAATACGCGCGATGGAAGTCGCCCGATCGATTTCGGGCGTCGACAAGATCAACGTTGTCGGTTGGTGCGTCGGAGGCACTATCCTGTCCTCAGCGCTCGCGCTCCTGCGCACCCGAGGCGACGAATCGGTCGCGAGCGTGACGTTGCTGACGACGATGCTCGACTTTCGTGAGCCCGGCGACCTCGGCGTATTCGTGGACGAGCAGAGTGTGTGTCTGCGCGAGCAGTCGATCGGGAGGGGCGGTATCTATCGGGGCGCCGAGCTCGGGTTCGTGTTCCAGACGCTGCGTTCGAAGGAGCTCATCTGGCCGAATGTGGTCAATCACTATCTCAAGGGAAAGCCGCCCGAACGCTTCGATCTCCTGTTCTGGAATGCGGACGTCACCAATCTGCCCGGCCCGATGTACTGCTGGTACATCAGGAACATGTACCTGGAGAACAACCTCCGGGAGCCGAACAGGCTGACGATGTGCGACACGCCCATCGATCTGGGCCGGGTCGATCTGCCTGCCTACGTCCTCGCGACGATGGAAGATCACATCGTGCCATGGCGATCCGCATATCGAACCACAGGCCTGTTCAGCGGCGACATTCGTTTTGTCCTTGGCGCGAGCGGGCATATTGCCGGGGTGATCAATCCCGCATCGAAGAACAAGCGAAGCTATTGGGTGTCAGCCAGTCGGGATGAAGATCCAGCAGCGTGGCTCGCCGGTGCGGAGGAGAAGCCCGGCAGCTGGTGGAATGACTGGATCGCCTGGCTGGAGCCATGGACGGAAGACAAGCTGGCAGCGCGCACGCAACTCGGCAGCAACCTCTATCCTCCGGGTGAAGCTGCGCCGGGACGGTACGTGAAAGAGAAAGCACGCTGACGGAACAATCACTTGGAAGGCAGCTTCCGGCGCAAAGCGGACGTGAAACGTGCCGCGCGTCCACGCGCTTGGCTTCGTATCAATCCAAGCTGTAGTGACTCATTCAGCCTGGGCAGCACGGCCGACGCAGACACGCCAGACATCCGGGCCTTTCTCGACATAATCCCACGTGAAGGCGCCTGGGTACCTGACATCGAACAGGTAGTGCAACGGCCGCGGGTCGTGGTCACTCACGACACAGAAGTACTCTCCTAAGTCCAATTGATCAAACGTATCGAAGATCAACGGATGGCGCGTCGGCCGGGGGATCGCGCGGACATCAATCGTCATTTCTTCAGACCGGTAATCGACGATGTTCTGTTGTTCCATAAATCCAGCATCGGACGGGATTGCGATCATGTCTTTGTCGGAGCGCAAACGTCGATGACGTTGGCGATCCATCATCCAGTGTGAGATGCGATGGTCCGAAGGTCTGCCAGCCGAGCGATGGACCGGGCCGCGAGCTGCTGAGCCAGTTCCAGCCGGGACTGGTCGACGGCTTTGTCGGCCTCATCCAGATAGATCGAAGACAATTGCTCCGCGCGTCGAAGCGCGCGACGCTTGACCTCGTCGAGTGCTTCAGGGTGCGGCAGCGTGTCGTTTGTCTCGGGGACCGGACCTTGTGAACCGTCTCCGATGAGGGACAGGAGGTGCCGTCGTTGCGCCGCGGGCGCTTCCTGCGACCATCGGAAGATGTCTTTGAAAAGAAGGCTTTCAAGTAGCGCTGCCGAGGACAGCTCGGTGGCTGCGGGCGCGTCTCCCGCATGGGCCTCACTTCGCTCGGCCCGCCAGGCCAATCGGCGTTCACGGCGTAGAAGATTACCATCGTGCAGCGCCTCGCGGGCCATTCTCTCAGCGGCCGCACGTACGATTGCGAGTTCAGCGCGTGCGGCAACATAAGTCCAAAATATGAAAGCGCGTTCGCGGTGCCGGACGGCGAGAGCCCATGCGCCATAGGCGGTCGAGAGAAGGGAATTTTTGAGATCGGACAGCTCTTCCGTGGGAACCAGGTCCATCGGCATCCAGCAGAGATCGGCCTGAGCCGGCGCGCGTCCGATAGCCGCGATGCAGGCTGCTTCGATTGCTTCAGCGCGCTGCCGCTCCCGCTCGCTCAATGCTTCAAACACGCAGCGGACGGGCTCGAAGGTCTCGTCGCCGGCTGCCGCAAGCTTGCCATATCGCAGCGCGGCCCGTTGGGCCTGCGTGGATGCAATCGCATAGAGTTCGCCGACGTTGCGGACGGGAGCGGTCGGCTCTGCTGCCAACAGGGGTTCGCTGCGCATCTTGGGTTCCAATCAGTTTGCGGAGCTTGGCCTGATCCGCATCGCATTAGTTTGAGATAGCGCAAAGGCAAGCCTGGTCGCGCTGTTACAAGGAGCGGGATTCAGAACAACGGCGTTCTGCTAACTGAAAGCGGCGCCCTTGCGAAAACTCTTCGGCATCCGTCTGTACCTGGGGTTGGTTCTGGCCATTCTCGGCTGGGTGGGCTCCGGCTGTCCGATCTATGCGGCTGGCAGATTGAGCGAGTATCTGCCGAAGGCGGAGCCGGGCGAACTGGTTCCGGGTGCAAACAGGTTCGGATCGCTGCAAGGCGATCCGGCGATTGCACCTGCATATAAGGATGACCAGCTTCTCGGGTTCGTCTATCTGAATTCGGACTTCGCCAACGCAACCGGCTACTCCGGCAAGCCGATTCAGCTTTTGATCGGAATCAGTACGAAGGGCGTACTCACCGGCCTCAGGCTGGTCGAACATAAGGAGCCCATCGTTCTGGTGGGTATTCCGGAAAAACGCATCCTTGAAGCCGTCAACAAGCTGATTGGTACTGACATGGACCCCGTTGTGCGCGGAGTGGCACCCGCGCCGCAGGTCGATATTGTCAGTGGCGCGACGGTCACCGTTCTGGTGATGGGAGACAGCATCGTCAGGTCCGCGACCAAGCTCATCAAGAGCGGTCGTCTCGGTGCCCAGGGCAATTCGCCGACCGGAGCCGCGCCTCAAGCTACCAAAGAGATTGATCCCGGCAAGAGCGCGATCCGCGATTGGCAAAGCCTGGTCGGTGACGGCTCCGTTCGCCGCCTGACCATCTCCCTTGCCGAAGTCAATCAGGCATTCGAGAAATCAGGCAACGCGGCTGCAGCGGCCCGCCCGGAAGAGGGGGAGCCCGGCGACACCTTCATCGATCTGTATGTGGCCGACGTCGCGGTGCCGACCATCGGCCGCAGCTTGCTCGGCAACGACGGATACGATCGCCTGACTGCACGGCTCAAGCCTGGCCAGCAGGCTATCGTCGTTGCAGGTTCGGGCCGCTATTCCTTCAAGGGAGCAGCTTACGTTCGCGGCGGGATCTTCGATCGGATCGAGTTGATCCAGGAGACCAACAGCATCCGCTTTCGCGATCGCGACCACACCCGGTTGGGGAGCCTCGAAGCCGAAGGCGCACCCGACTTTCCTGAGATTGCCCTGTTCGTCGTACCGGCCGAGTTCAATTTCGAGCCGACCGAACCGTGGACGCTGCAACTGCTCGTGCAGCGCGTCGTGGGCGCGCGCGAAAAGGCATGGGTGACCTTCGAGCTGGAATATAGGCTGCCTGATGTCTACGTGAAGCGCGAGCCGGTGGCGCAACTGCCGGCCGCTGCGCCGGCAAAAACGCCCGACAAAACGGCTTCATCGATGGCAGAACGGCGCGATGCTGCGCCACCGCTCGCAGGCGAGGACGAGCCACTGTGGCTGAAGATCTGGCGGGGCAACATCGTCAAGATCGGCACCACGGTCCTCGCGCTTGGCGCGCTCACCTTGATCTTCTTTTTTCAGAACCAACTGGTGCGCCGTCCGCAGGTCTACACCTGGGTGCGGCGCGCCTACCTCGCGTTCATCCTGGTGTGGCTCGGCTGGTACGCGAACGCCCAGTTGTCGGTCGTCAACGTGCTGACGTTCGCCAATTCACTATTGACCGGGTTCAGCTGGGAATACTTCCTCTCCGCGCCGCTGATCTTCCTGCTGTGGTGCTCGATCGCCGCCGGGCTTCTGTTCTGGGGACGCGGTCCGTTCTGTGGCTGGCTCTGTCCGTTCGGCGCGTTGCAGGAACTGCTCAACAACGTAGCGCAGGCGGTGAAGATTCCGCAATATCGATTGCCATGGGGTCTTCATGAGCGGCTGTGGCCGCTCAAATATATCATCTTCCTCGGTCTGTTCGGGATGTCGTTGTACTCGACGGCATTTGCCGAGCAACTTGCGGAAGTCGAACCCTTCAAGACGGCGATCATTCTGAAGTTCGCGCGCGAATGGCCGTTCGTCATCTACGCGCTAACACTGCTATCGGCGGGATTGTTCGTCGAGCGCTTTTTCTGCCGCTACATGTGTCCACTTGGTGCGGCGCTAGCGATTCCAGGCCGCATCCGCATGTTCGAATGGCTGCGCCGCTGGCCTGAATGCGGCTCGCCCTGTCAGCGTTGCGCCATCGAATGCCCCGTGCAGGCAATTCATCCCGAAGGGCACATCAATGTCAATGAATGCATCTACTGCATGCATTGCCAGGAGCTCTACTTCGACGACCACCGCTGCCCGCACATGATCCAGGTGCGGCTGAAGCGCGAGAAACGTGAAGCGATGTCGTCTCCGTCAATGCGCAGCGGCGGCAAAGGCCCGAGCACGATCATCACCGCGGGCGGTAAGCCGGTTGCGTTGCCGCGCGCGGAAGCCGTCACCCCGCCACCAACTTGAAAACCAGGAGGCTAGCATGAGTGAGAACGAAACTGGAAAATCCGTCAGTCGACGCACTTTGTTGGGGACCTCGGCTGCGGCCGCCGGCGTAGGTATCGCGGGCGGCGTCGGCCTGTCGAGTGACGGCCGCGGCCTCGTTGCACCTGCCGACGCGCAGACCAATGCGGCACCAAAGGCGCCGGCGGCGCGTCCGGCGGTGCAGAAGACCGAGGTGGCGCCGGGCGAACTCGACGAATACTACGTGTTCTTCTCCAGCGGCCAATCCGGCGAAATGCGCATTGTCGGCCTGCCCTCGATGCGCGAGCTGATGCGCGTTCCCGTCTTCAACCGCTGCAGCGCCACGGGATGGGGACAGACCAATGAAAGCCTGAAGGTGTTGACCGAAGGGATGCAGCCGGCCACGCGCGAATTACTCAAGAACCGCGGCGGCACGTTCATGAACGGCGACTTGCATCACCCGCACATCACGTTCACCGACGGCACCTATGACGGCCGATATGCGTTCATGAACGACAAGGCCAATAGCCGGGTCGCGCGCGTGCGCCTCGACGTCATGAAGTGCGACAAGATCATCGAGTTGCCCAACCAGCATACGGTCCACGGTCTGCGACTGCAAAAATATCCCCGCACCGGATACGTGTTCTGCAACGGCGAGGATGGCGTGCCGCTTCCGAATGATGGCAAGGTGCTCGACAAGCCGAAGGAATATCACTCGATCTTCACGGCGCTGGACAGCGATACCATGAAGGTCGCGTGGCAGGTGATCGTCGACGGCAATCTCGACAACGTCGATGCCGACTACCAGGGCAAATACGCGGTCTCGACCTGCTACAATTCGGAAGAGGGCGTCACCCTGGCCGAGATGACGGCCAACGAGCAGGATTGGGTCGTGATCTTCAACCTCAAGCGCATCGAGGACGGCGTAAAGAAGGGCGACTTCAAGGAGATGAACGGCGTGCCGGTACTCGACGGCCGCAAGGGCTCGCCGTACACGCGCTATGTCCCGGTCTCGAACAATCCGCATGGCTTGAATACCGCGCCGGACGGCATTCATATCGTCGCGGCCGGAAAGCTGTCGCCGACCGTCACGGTGATGGATGTCCGGCTGTTCGACCAGTTGTTCGACGACAAGATCAGGCCGCGCGACGTGGTCGTGGCCGAACCCGAACTCGGCCTCGGGCCGCTGCATACGGCCTATGACGGCAGGGGCAACGCCTACACGACGCTGTTCCTCGACAGCCAGGTCTGCAAGTGGAACATCGAGCTCGCAAAGCGCGCCTTCAAGGGTGAGAAGGTCGATCCCATCATCCAGAAGCTCGACGTTCACTATCAACCCGGTCACAACCACTCTTCCATGGGCCAGACCAAGGAGGCCGACGGAAAGTGGCTGATTTCACTGAACAAGTTCTCCAAGGACCGCTTCCTCAATGTCGGTCCGCTGAAGCCGGAGAACGATCAGCTGATCGACATATCGGGCGACAAGATGGTTCTCGTCCACGACGGTCCGAGCTTCGCCGAGCCGCACGATGCAACGATCGTCCATCGTTCCAAGATCAACCCGATCTCGATCTGGGACAGGGCCGACCCGATGTTCGCGGACGCAGTGAAGCAGGCGAAGGCCGACGGGATCAATCTCGAAGCCGATTCCAAGATCATCCGCGACGGCAACAAGGTTCGCGTCTACATGACGTCGACCGCACCGGCATTCGGCCTCGAGCAATTCCAGGTCAAGCAGGGCGACCAGGTGACGGTCTACATCACCAACATCGACGCCGTAGAAGACCTGACCCACGGATTCTGCATCGTGAACTACGGCATCCAGATGGAGATTGCACCGATGGCGACGGCCTCGGTGTCGTTCACGGCGGATAAGCCCGGCGTCTACTGGTACTACTGCTCGTGGTTCTGTCATGCCATGCATATGGAGATGAAGGGCCGCATGCTGGTCGAGCCCAAGGTGGTCTGAAGCGAGGATTGCACTTGGCTCTCTTGCAACGACTCATTCCGGCGGCGGTCCTCGCCGCCGGGGTCCTTGGTCCCGCCGCCGCAGCGGAGCTGAAGGCTGTCGCCGACCAGCCGCTTCAG
Organism: Bradyrhizobium sp. UFLA05-153; assembly: GCF_054185185.1. Classification (NCBI taxonomy): domain Bacteria; kingdom Pseudomonadati; phylum Pseudomonadota; class Alphaproteobacteria; order Hyphomicrobiales; family Nitrobacteraceae; genus Bradyrhizobium; species Bradyrhizobium sp. UFLA05-153. The sequence continues at coordinate 64,029 of NZ_JBBIAM010000009.1, read as the reverse complement.
GCGGTGCTCGACCGTGCGCAGGAAGGCGACGTCGTCACGCTGGCACCCGGCGTTTACAAGGGGGGCATCAGGATTGACCGTCGCCTCGTTTTGACCGGGGGACCCGGTGCCGTGCTCAGTGGCGGCAGGTCCGGCAATGTCGTTACCGTGGTAGCGCCAGAGGTCACGATCCGCGGCATCACGATCAGGGAATCCGGCCGCGATCTCCAGGCCATGAATTCAGGGATCTTTCTCGAGAAGACCGCCGAGCGTGCAGTGATCGAGGGCAACCGCCTGGAAGGAAATCTGTTCGGCATCTACGTTCATGGTGCAGCGGGCTCCCGCGTCGAACGCAACGTTATCGAAGGATTGCGCGAGGGACGCCGCAGCGAGAGCGGAAACGGCGTGTCGCTCTGGAACGCGCCCGACGTCACCATCGCGGAAAACACCTTCCGCTATGGCCGAGACGGCATTTTCACGATCAGCAGCCGCAAGGACCGCTTCATCAACAACCGTTTCGAACAGGTGCGCTTCGCAGTCCACTACATGTACACCAACGACAGCGAGGTCAGCGGCAACCGTTCCGTGCGCAATACTGTCGGCTATGCCATCATGTATTCGAACCGGCTGCTTATCCGCAACAACATCTCCGATCGCGACCGGGACTACGGGATACTGTTCAACTACGCCAATTACGCCGAGATCGACGGCAACCGGGTCGTTGGCGGACCGTTCGACGAGGTCGCGGTCAGCCGCCAAGGGGCGGACGACGAGAAGGAGATGGTGCCCGACATACGGCCAACGCGGGACGTCCGCAGCGGGCCGGAAAAATGCGTGTTCATCTACAACACCAACCACAACAGGTTCCGCAACAACTGGTTCGAACGTTGTGGCATCGGTGTGCACTTCACGGCGGGCTCGGAAGGTAACGAAATTTCCGGCAACGCATTCGTCGGCAACCGCAACCAGGTAAAATATGTCGGCACCCGCGATCTCGACTGGTCGAAAGGTGGCCGCGGCAATTACTGGAGCGACAACCCGGCGTTCGACCTGAACGGTGACGGCATTGCCGACACCGCTTATCGGCCCAACGATCTGGTCGACCGCGTGCTGTGGACGGCGCCGTCCGCCAAGGTCTTGATCAACAGTCCGGCGGTACAGGTCTTGCGCTGGGCGCAGGCGCAGTTTCCGGCGCTCTATCCTGGCGGCGTCGTCGACAGCCATCCGCTGGTCGCGCCGCCGCCGAAGCCCTCGCCCGACTGGAGTCCCAGATGACCGCGACCGTGTCCGTCACCGGTGTCGACAAGAACTATCGCGCCGTGCGCGCGCTGCGCGACGTCTCGTTCTCTCTTGTGCCCGGCCGGCTGAGCGCATTGGTCGGCCACAACGGCGCCGGCAAGACCACGCTTATCAAATTGATGCTGGGGTTGATCCACGCAAACCGCGGCGAAATTCGCGTGATGGGGCAGGACCCGGCGGCGGGCGAATTCTCGGCACGCCGACTGCTCGGCTATCTGCCCGAGAATGTCGCATTCAACGCGGCGCTTACGGGGCGCGAGACGCTGACGTTCTATGCGCGCCTGAAGCGGATCAAGCCGGTCTCGGCATGGGCGCTGCTCGACCGCGTCGGATTGAACGATGCTGCCGATCGCCGCGTCGGGACCTATTCCAAGGGCATGCGGCAGCGATTGGGTCTGGCCCAGGCGTTGCTCGGGCAACCACGCGTGCTGTTGCTGGACGAGCCGACCACGGGGCTCGATCCGGCGCTGCGGCAGACATTTTACGAGATTCTGAACGAATTGCGTGACGGGGGCGCCACCGTCCTGATCTCGTCCCACGCGCTAAACGAACTCGAAGATCGCGCGGAGCACGTCCTGATCATGAATCGGGGCCGGCTGGTCGCACAAGGTACGTTGGCGGAGTTGCGCTCGCTCTCGCAGTTGCCGATCCGGGTCTCGCTCGATCTGGTGGCTGGCGCCGATGACGCGATTGCCGCCCCGATCGCGAACGAAACCTTTTCGGCAGCAGGCCGCAGGACCATTCTGGTGGCTGACGAGAAAGGCAAAATGGATCTGTTGCGCGCGGCTGCGAGCGATCCCCGTGTCAAGAATATCGAAATTGCGGCGCCGACCCTCGACGATCTCTACGCACATTTCCTCAACACGCAGGAGAAGGTCGCGTGAGGACAGTCGCAATCATCGCCTTCAAGGAGATCCAGGAAGGCCTGCGGAACCGTTGGGTGTTGGCGACGACGCTACTGCTGGCCGCTCTTGCCTTGTCACTGACATTCCTCGGCAGCGCTCCCACGGGCAATGTGGGTGCCGGCGCCCTCGATGTGGTGGTTGTCAGCCTGTCCAGTCTGACGATCTTTCTGTTGCCGCTGATCGCACTTCTGATCTCGCACGATGCGGTGGTCGGTGAAATGGAGCGGGGCACGATGATCCTGCTGCTAAGCTACCCGGTAGGTCGCAGCCAGGTCATCTTCGGCAAATTCTGCGGTCATGTCCTGATCCTCGCCTTCGCGACGATTCTCGGTTATGGCGCGGCCGCCGCTGCGCTCGCGATCACCGGCGCCTCTGTACTGGCGGCGAGCTGGTACGCTTTCGCTTCCATGCTTGGGACGTCGATCATGCTTGGGGCTGTATTCGTGGCGGTCGGATTCCTGATCAGCAGTCTGGTCCGCGATCGCGGCACCGCGGCAGGCCTGTCGGTTGGAATCTGGCTTTTGATGGTGTTGGTGTTCGATATGGCGTTGCTTGGGATCCTGGTGATCGACCAGGGACAGATCATCTCGGCAACGGTCCTCGAATGGCTCCTGTTTCTCAATCCCACTGATCTTTACCGTCTGGCGAATCTCACCGGCTTCAACGTGAGCCAGTTTTCCGGCATGGCCGGGCTGTCGGGAACGGCGACCACAGGCATTGCTGCGCTATTGCTCGGGCTGTTGGTCTGGATCGTGGCGCCGCTCGGGCTTGCGACGACCTTCTTCGCACGGAGGGAACTATGACCCCAAGATCCGTCGGTGCGATCATCATCGCGGCGTTGCTTCTCGTTGGCTGTAATCCGGACACGGGCAACACCAACATGCCGCCGCCGTTGCCGCTGACCCGCGATGCGATGGGCGTCTTTTGCGGCATGAACTTGACGGAGCATCCCGGACCCAAAGGGCAGATCATCACGGCGAGCCGGATCGATCCATTTTGGTTCACCTCTGTCCGGGATACCGTGGCATTCACATTGATGCCGGATCAGCCGCGGGACATCCGGGCGATCTACGTCTCGGACATGGCCCGCGCCACGAGTTGGGAGGATCCCGGCGCCACCAACTGGATCGACGCACGGAAGGCATTTTTCGTGATCGAAAGCCGGAAGCAGGGCGGCATGGGTGCCGCGGAAGCGGTCCCGTTCAGCAATCGGGCTGCGGCCGATGGGTTTGCGGCCGATAATGGCGGGCGAGTGGTGACACTTGCGGAAATTCCAGGCGCCTATGTGCTAGGTGGTGATACGGCAAGCGGGGCTGCCGAACACGATCGTGGCGATGTCAGGCTCAACTGAGGAGCTCGATGATGCGCAATCCAACTCTCTCGCGGCGACGGATGATTGCAATCACCGCGACGGCGCTCGGTTCAGCTCTCGCGGGCGGCTCACATATCGCTCGGGCGCAAGAGGCTGTGCGCTGGCATGGTTCGGCGCTCGGCGCGCAGGTCTCGATGGAGATATATCATCCCGACCGCGCCGAGGCCGAGCGATTGATCGGCAGTTGTCTTCTCGACGTGCGCAGGCTGGAGCAGCAATTCAGCTTGTACCGCCTGGACTCCGCGATCTGCACGCTCAACCGCACGGGCATTCTCGTGGCGCCGGACCCGGACATGGTGGCTCTGCTGGAGGCCTCGCTCGCCTTTGCCGACCTGACCGGCGGGGCATTCGATCCGACCGTTCAGCCATTGTGGCGACTCTATGCCGACCATTTCTCATCGGAGCGTCCCGATCCGAATGGCCCGCCGCAGGAGAAGCTCGCTGAAGTTCTGACCAGGGTCGGTTGCCGCGGACTGCTGGTGAGGCCAGATCGCATTGCTCTGACACATCGTGGCGCAGCGGTTACTCTGAACGGCATTGCGCAGGGGTTCGCGACCGACAAGGTCGTCGACAAGCTGCGAAAGGCGGGCTTCTCGACGACGCTGGTCAACATGGGAGAGATACGCGCAATCGGGGCGCGACCCGAGGGCGCGCCGTGGCGTGTCGGTCTTGCGGATCCGGACAGGCCAGGCGCGCTCACTGAGACGATCGATCTCGTCGACCGCGCCGTCGCGACAACGGCCGGCGCTGGATTCCGTTTCGACGCCGCCGGTCGCTTTACGCACCTCTTCGATCCAAAAACGGGCTGCAGTCCATCCCTCTATCAAACGGCCAGCGTGGTCGCGCCGAGCGCAACCGAAGCAGACGCTCTCTCGACCGCGTTTAGCCTGATGGCCATTCCTCGAATTCTGGATATCGTCGCCAGCCGTCCGAACGTCCAGGCGCGTCTGATCGATGCGGACGGTCGTCTGACCGTATGTGGCGCGTGAGATATCGTTTCAGGTAGCGGTCGGAGCCCTTTTGACGCATCCGCGCTGTACTGGCACATCGGTGAAATGACGATACGGGCTATCGAGATGGAGTCGGAGCCCTCCGATCCGTCAACGGCCAAATAGCGCGCTCATCCTGGCGTTCCCTGCTTCCCACGATGTAGCCCGCGCCATGATGGCGCACGGATCACTCTGAGCGAAGACGATGCGATCGTCGCCCCGCGCATTTTCAAGGATGTGAAATTCGCCTTTGCGCGGATCGTTTCGTTTGACAGTGCGCACCTCCACCAAGAAATGTCCGGGAGAGGACGGCAAGATCAAACAAAGGCCGCCCGCAGCTGGGGTTACGGAGGAAGCTCGGTGCTCGGATTGATGCAGGACCGGTCGTTACTGATCTCGAGTCTGATCGAGCATGCGGCGCGTTTCCATCCCAGGGCGGAGATCGTCAGCAAGACCTGCGAGGGGACGATCCATCGCAGCAATTATGCTGCCTTGCGGTCGCGCGCGGCAAAGCTCGCAAAGGCGCTGATCAAACTGGGCGTCGGGCCGGGCGATCGCGTCGCGACGCTCGCCTGGAACACCCATCGTCACATGGAGCTCTACTTCGCTGTATCCGGCATCGGCGCGGTGCTGCACACCGTCAATCCGCGCCTGTTTCCCGAGCAGATCGACTACATCATCAACCACGCCGAAAATCGGGTGCTGCTGTTCGACATCACCTTCGCCGATCTCGTTCAGAAGCTGCGGCCGAATCTTGCCACCGTCGAGCATCTGGTGGCGATGACGGACAGCGCACACCTCCCGGCCCAGCTTCCCGGCTGTCTCTGCTATGAGACGCTCGTCGAGGCGGAAGACGACATCCTGATCTGGCCGGTGTTTGACGAGCGAACGGCGTCGTCGCTTTGCTATACATCCGGCACGACCGGCAACCCCAAGGGGGTGCTTTACAGTCACCGCTCGACCATCCTGCATTCGTTTGTCGCCTGCGCGAATGATGGTCTCAAGTTGTCCAGCGGTGACAGCGTTCTTCTCGTTGTCCCGCTGTTTCACGTGAATGCTTGGGGGATTCCCTACGCGGCAGCGATGTGTGGGGCCAAGGTCGTGCTGCCCGGTCCTGCCCTGGACGGCAAGAGCATCTTCGAACTGGCGGCACAGGAAAGCTGTAACTTGTCGCTCGGCGTACCGACCGTTTGGCTCGGCCTCTTCAAGTACATCGAGGAAAATCCCGCGCTCAATCTCTCGGCGATCAAGCTCGACCGCGTGGTCGTCGGCGGATCCGCTGCGCCACGCAGCATTATCGAGAAATTCCGCAGTATCTTCGGCGCCTTCGTCATCCATGCCTGGGGCATGAGCGAAACGAGCCCGCTCGGCTCCATCGGGAATCTTCTGCCGGTCCATCGTGATCTGCCGGTTGCCGACCAGGTGTCTGTTCAATGCAAGCAGGGGCGCGCGATCTATGGCGTCGAGCCTAGGATTGTGGGCGAAGATGGAACACCGCTGCCGCATGACGGCACAAGCGCCGGAAACCTGATGGTGCGGGGGCCCTGGGTCGCCTCAGGCTATTTCAAGGGAGAGGGCGGGGCGGTGCTGGATGCGGAGGGCTGGTTTGCGACGGGAGACGTCGCCACCATCGACACCGACGGTTACATCCAGATCACGGATCGCTCTAAAGATGTGATCAAATCCGGCGGCGAGTGGATATCTTCGATCGACCTCGAGAATGTCGCGGTCGCCCATCCGGCCGTGCAGGAGGCGGCGGTCATCGGATTGCCGCATCCGAAGTGGCAGGAGCGGCCGCTTCTGGTCGTGGTCCGCAAACCTGACACCGATCCTGCACGCGAGGATATCCTGGACTACATGTCCGGCCGGGTCGCGAAATGGTGGTTGCCCGACGATGTCGTCTTCGTGAACGAGTTGCCGCACACCGCGACCGGAAAGCTGCAGAAGACCAGGCTGCGCGAACTATTCAAAGATCATGCATTGCCGACCTGACGTCGGCGCTGGCGTCACCGAAAAGCAGAGACCATGCCCGAACTGATGCTGGACGATCCCGACGGTACGCTCGTGATGCTTCGTGATAGCGTCACCGGCTTTGCTGCGCGTTTTCCAGGTGCAAAGGCCATGCGCGAGAGACGCGGGCGCGGCGGGACCATGGATCCGCTGATCTGGTCCGCAATGGCGGAAGCCGGCTGGATCGGGCTGTTGCTGCCGGAAGAATGCGGCGGCGCGGGTCTCGGATTGCGCGAGCAGGCTGTCCTCAGTGAGGCGCTGGGCCGCGCGTTGATCGCCGAGCCGACCGGCACGGCCTCGGTCTTTGCCGCGACGCTGCTTGGCGGTGCTTCGCCGGGCGCTGAGCGGAGCCGCCTGGCAGCCGGAGTGGCCAGCGGCGAGATGGTCGCAGTGCCGGCCTGGACGTCTGGTGCGAAGCCGGTTGTCGCACGCAGCGTCAATGGCAGCATCGCGCTGTCAGGCGAAACACGCTTCGTCGATGCGGCGAGTGCAGCGACGGATTTCCTTGTGGTCGCCCAGGATGCCGACGGTGTCATGCTCCTGAGCGTCGCCGCCGATGCGGATGGGGTGACGATATCGGAACGGGTCGGGGTTGACGGAAGTGCGCTTGCGACCATCTCATTTTCCGATTGCGCAGTGCCGGCGGATCGCGTGCTGTCGCGCGCGAACCGCTCCGAGGAGCTGCTCCGCCAGGCGATCCTGCATACGCGACTGGCGCTCGCGGCGGAGCTGACCGGCCTCGCCTCGAAAGCGCTCGAGCTCACGATCGCCTATACAAGCGACCGGGTGCAGTTCGGCAAGCCGATCGGCAGCTTCCAGGCCATCCAGCACCGCCTGGTCGACATGTGGATCGAAGCGGAGTTTGCCGCGGCCGCCGTGGTCAACGCGGTCGATTCGCTGCAGGCGGACGATGTCGATACGGCGGAGCTAGCCGTGTTGGCGGCCAAAGCGCGGGCGGGCGAAGCAGCATTCTCGATCTGCCGTCGCGCGGTGCATCTTCATGGCGCCATGGGTTACACCGACGAATGCGACATCGGCCTCTACCTGAAGCGCGCCATCAATCTCAATGCCATGCTGGGACAGCCTGAACAACTGCGCCTGGAGTTTGTCGAACGCGAAAGCGGCTATCGCCGCGGGAGGACCTAATGGATAACAATCTGATCAAGACCGAGATCAAGGATCACATTGCGGTCGTGACGATGGATGCGCCGCCGGTTAACGCGCAATCCAAGGAGTTCGTCGAGGAGTTCATCGCGGTCTTCGACGAATTGAACGAGACCCCGACGGTACGGGTGATCGTATTGACCGGCGCCGGAAAGACCTTTTCGGCCGGCGCCGACATCAAGTCGCGCGGCAAGGTCGGGGCTATTCCGGGCGACACCTATCGCCATCTGCGGCGGGCACGCGAGGTCGGGTTTTGCATCATCGAATCCAACAAGCCGGTGATCGCCGCGGTAAACGGTCCCGCGCTGGGCGCTGGCCTCGGCCTCGCGCTCTGTTCGGACATCATCCTGGCGTCCGAGAACGCGGTGTTCGGCCTGCCGGAGATCGACGTCGGCTTGATGGGCGGGGTGCGGCATACGATGCGCATCATTCCGCATACGCTGGCGCGCCGCATGGTACTGACCGGCTACCGGGTGCCAGCGGCCGAGCTCTATCGTCGCGGCATCATCGAGGACTGCCTGCCTCGGGAAGAGCTGATGCCCGCCGCCCTCAAGATGGCCGCCGAGATCGCAAAGAAGAGCCCGATGGCGCTGAAGCTCGCCAAGCGCGCGATCAATACGGTCGAAACGATGGGCCTGAAGGACGGCTATCGTTTCGAGCAGAACCTCACGGTGGAGATGACGCAGCACGAGGATTCCAAGGAGGCGATGCGGGCCTTCATGGAGAAGCGCACGCCCGTCTTCAAGGACGTGCTTTGATGGCGTCGGACTGGAACGACATTCCCGACGAGGAGTTCAGGTCGATCTTTCGCACGTGGGTCGACCAGAACTGCCCGAGCCATCTGCGCTACATGCGCAAGCAGCGTCCGCTCTTCAACGAAGTCGCCGTGTGGTATCATGCGCTGGCCGCCAAGGGCTGGCTGGCGCCTACCTGGCCGCGGCAGTACGGCGGCATGGGTCTCTCTGCGGCCAAGCACATGATCTATGTCGAGGAATGGGGTCGCCTCGGCTGTCCGCGCATTCCGGACCATGGCATCGGGCTAGTCGGTCCACTCCTCATCGAGTACGGCTCCGATGAGCAGAAGGCTCATTATCTGCCGCGGATCCTGTCCGGCGAGCACGTCTGGTGTCAGGGCTATTCGGAACCCAATGCGGGATCCGATCTCGCAAGCCTGCAGACATCAGCAGTGCTGGATGGCGACGAGTTCGTGGTCAACGGACAAAAGATATGGACGACGCTGGCCCATTGCGCCAACTGGATCTTCGTCCTCGTTCGTACCGAACGTGACGCCAAGGTGCGCCAGAAGGGTATCACCGTCCTGTTGCTCGACCTGACCTCGCCCGGCGTTCGGGTCCGGCCGATTGCAAACTTGCGTGGCGAGGCCGACTTTTGCGAGGTCTTCTTCGACAATGTGCGTGTGCCGCTGAAGAACCTGGTCGGCAAGATCAATGAAGGCTGGACCGTCGCAAAGTCGGTACTTGGCCACGAACGCATCTTTCTGGGGGCGCCGACGCGCCCTGAATATGCACTCGAGCGCCTGCGACGGCTCGCGGATGCACGTGGTGCGTTCGAAGATCCCGCGTTCATGTCGCGCTTCGCCCGCCTGCGGCTCGATCTCTACGATCTCGGATCCGCCTTCGAGCGCTATGCAAAGGTCCTGCGCGCCGGCGGCGAACTCGGTGCCGGTGTCTCTGCTCTCAAGATCTTCACGACCGAGCTCTACCAGCGGATCACCGAGGAAATGCTCGCGGTCGCCGGCGAAGAGGCGCGGCTTGCTGACGATCTCGCCGCGGGGGATGTCGAGATCGATGCGATGAATCTCTTTCTCGACTCGCGTTCGCCCGCGATTTTCGGCGGCTCCAACGAGATTCAACGCAACATCCTCGCCAAGGCCGTGCTGCGGCTTCCCGGTTGAGTGCTGCGTCAGAACTCGATGTCGATCTGCTTGTCGAGATGATCGTCCATCTTGACCGACTTCGCCGCCCGCTGCAGGACCGCGAGGTAGCGATTGAAATTCTGACGGATCCGTTCGGCGGCGCCGCCGAGGCCGATGACCATGGGCTGATTCTGGATCGTCACGGGCAGCAGGACGCAGATCGTGGCGCCGCCCTGAATGGGAATGTTCTCGGCAGAGCAATACCCCTTGCCGCGGATCTGTCGAATGCGAGTCATCATGTCGGGCAGCTTCACGCGATCCGACGCGTTCGGCGTGGCGATGTTCGCGCGGCGAATGATGTTGTCGACCTTCTCGTCCGACATCGTTGACATCAGGAGCCAGCCCAGGGCCGATTGAGTCAGTGGGCGCAGCGTCCCCTCGTCGACGTGGAAGCGAAGCGGGTGGATCGATTGCACGATCTTGACGTATTGCAGGTAGACATCGTTCGTCGTGCCGATCGAAACGGTTTCGCCGGTGGCCGCGTGGACGTCATGCATGGCTTCGAGCGTCCGGCTGTTGCCGAACAAAGCTCGTGGAATCCAATCGCCGAGCGATGTCACCTTGGGCGTCGGGAAGTAGACGCGCATGCGCCGGTCGTAATTCAGGTAGCCCATGCTGACGAGTGTCTTGAGCAAAACGGTCGTGCTCGACGGCGGATAGCCGAGCGCAAGCCCGATCTCGGACATCGCGCGCGGTTGTCGAACGTTCATGAAGAACTGAAGGATCTCCAGCGCGCGTAGCGCCGACTTCACGGTGGATGGTCCACCCGGTATCGCCGCGGATTTCGTTACCGCCGCCTGCATGTTTCGCGTCCCCGTCGCCGCTAAAAATTCACGGATGTGAAAGTCGGCTTCACAAATGAATTATATTTTGTTTGACCCAACTGCGCATGACAAGGTGCCTTCAGTCAAGGCCAAGGGTGCGAAAGACTGGCCGAGGTGGAGAGGACGTCGTGGGAAGCGGCAGGTTGCAGGGGCGCGTGGCGCTCGTCACTGGCGGAGGGCGGGGCATCGGCCGCGCTATCGCGGAAGCGTTCGCGCGCGAGGGCGCGGCGGTCGGGGTGCTCGACCTGAAGGTGGACGTGGCCGAAGCCGCGGCGCGCGCAATCGTCGCAGACGGCGGCGAGGCCATTGCGATCGTCGGCAATGCAGGCCTGCGGGCCCATGTCTTTGCGGCGGTTGATCGTCTTGTCGAGGCGTTTGGTCCGCCGACCATCCTGGTCAACAACGCGATGTGGAATCGCTACGGCCCGCTGGAGCAGCAGAGCGAGGAGATGGTCGGCCGGATGATTGATGTCGGCCTGAAGGGCGTGATCTGGGGCTATCAGGCGGTGCTGGCGCCAATGACCGCAGCCGGCGGCGGAGCCATCGTGAATATCGGATCCCCGTCTGCTGTGCTCGCGATGGCGAATGGCGTGATGTACAGCGCGGTGAAGGCTGCGGTGGCGGGCGCAACGCGCTCCGCCGCGGCCGAATTTGGGCCGCGCGGAATCCGAGTCAACGCGATAGCGCCGGGGCCGACGCCGACCGATGGCGCCAATCTCGTCGTTAGCGAGGAGGCGTGGGAGCGGCGCCGCGCGCGTGTGCCGATCGGGCGTCTCGGTGAGCCTCGCGACGTTGCGAATGCGGCAGTGTTTCTTGCAAGCGACGAGTCGAGCTTCATCACCGGCGACATGTTGTTCGTCGATGGAGGAATTACCTACGCGTTCTCGTAAGCGCACGTCAAATGATCGTGGCCGCCCGCAACGACAAGAAGAGCCGGGCAGATCCGCGGGCTATTGGGAGGAAGAAATGAGACTGTCGGCTGCCTACCTCGCCGCCATGGCGATCCTATCGGGTGCAATAGCGTTTGCCGCGTCACCGGTCTTGGCGCAGGGAATTTCCGGGGACGTCATCAAGATTGGCGTCATGAACGACCAGACGGGTCCTTACTCCGACAATTGCGGGCCGGGTTCGGTTGTCGCAGCACGAATGGCGATCAGCGACTTTGGCGGCGCCGTCAACGGCAAGAAGATCGAGCTCGTCGTGGCCGACGATCAGAACAAGCCGGACATCGGCGTTTCCATTGCGTTGCGCTGGCTGGACAATGAGGGGGTGGATGCGATCGTCGGCTGCTCGGCGTCCTCGATTGCGCTTGGCGTGCAAGACGTCATGAAGAGCCGGAAGAAGCCCTATCTCCTGGCAGGAACGGCGGCCTCGGTGTTCACCAACGAAAAATGCTCGCCGATGACGACGCAATGGGCGATGGACACCTATGCGCTGCCGAAGGCGACGGTGAAATCGCTGGTGGCGAGGGGGCTGGACACCTGGTTCTTTGTCACCGTCGACTACTCCTTCGGCAAGGCCTGGCAGGCTGACACCACGAACTTCATCAAGGCCGGTGGCGGCAAGGTCGTGGGTTCCGTCTTGCATCCACTCAATTCTTCGGACTTCTCCTCGTTCCTGCTGACGGCACAATCGAGCGGTGCAAAGGTCATCGCGCTGGCGAATTCGGGCTCGGACTTTGCCAATGCGATGAAGCAGGCGCAGGAATTCGGGCTGACGCAGAAGCAGCAGCTTGCTCCACTGGGGCTGATGATCAATCAGACGCACAGCATTGGCCTCCAGCCGCTGCAAAATGTGCGCCTGACGACTCCCTTTTACTGGGACATGACGGATGAGACGCGCGCCTTCGCAAAGCGCTATCAGGCGGCGTTCAACGGCCGGGTCCCCAACGAGGCGCAGGCGAGCACCTACAGCGCCGTCACGCACTACCTTAAGGCGATTGCTGCGACACAGACCGACGACGGCGAGGCGGTGATGCGTGAAGACGACGCCTATCGATGATTTCGAGATGAAGAGCGTCAGCATCCGCGCCGACGGACAAGTGATGCGGCCGCTGTATGGTGCCCGCATCAAGACGTCAGCCGAGTCGAAATATCCTTATGACTACTACGAGATTACTGACACGATTCCAGCCGAGGATGCCTGGCGCCCGGCATCGGAAAGCACCTGCGATCTCCTGAAGACGCAGTAGGCGCAGCGGCGGGCCGGAGTGACCGGCCCGCCATCCTCTCGCACACCCCAACTTCGCGAGAAAACGCGAGACGAAGGTTAGCCGGAATTCCCCTGATGGCGCTGCAAGTGAGCAGGATATCGACGACGGCCGCACAGCTTGGCGAAAGTCCGGTCTGGGATATCACGCGACAGCGGCTCTACTGGGTCGATGGTGTCTCGCGCCGGATCCATGCCTATGAACCCGAGCGCGGTATCGCGCGGCACTGGGACGTGCCGTCCATGGTCGGCTCGGTCGGGCTCGGCCAGGGCGACACCCTCGTCGCAGGGCTCGCGGATGGCATCTACCGGCTCGATCTCGGTTCCGGCGAACTGACACCGCTGTTCCGGCCAGATCCATGCGATCCGCGCGTGCGCTTCAATGACGGCAAGGTCGATCGCTGGGGGCGGTTTCTCTGCGGCACCATGGGCGTCCACGCCGAGCCGCTGGGGCAGCTCTCTCGCATCGATGCCGATGGTGCACACGCGGTGCTCGCCCACGGCATTCGCATTTCGAATGCGCTCTGCTTCAGCCCTGACGGCCGTACCATGTATTTCGCCGACAGCCTCGATCGCGCGATCCGCGCCTACAGCTACGGGTCCGGCGACGCGTTCGATCCGGAACCGCGGGTTGTCATCGACACCGGGCCATATCAGTCGGGGCCTGACGGGGCGACGGTCGATTGCGACGGCTGCCTCTGGGTTGCGCTCGTGCAGGTGGGCAAGATTGCGCGCTTCACCCCGCAAGGGCGGCTCGATCGTCTCATCGACGCGCCGACCGACTTGCCCTCGTCGGTCGCCTTCGGCGGTCCCGATCTGTCGACGCTCTATGTGACCTCGATCAAGGATTCAGGATCGGGGCGCGCCGTCTCGCGGCATCCGGACGGCGGCTTTCTGTTCGCGATCGACGGCCTCGGCGTGACCGGTTTGCCGGAAGCGCAATTCGGACTCCAGCCAATCCCTCCCAGTTGAGAGCATGCCTTGATACGCCACCATCCAGCCTCGCTCGATCCTCTCTTCAAGCCGCGATCCATCGCGCTGATCGGTGCATCTGATGATGTTACGCGCATTGGCGGGCGTCCCTTGCGCTATCTGTGCGAGGGCGGTTTCAAGGGCGCGGTCTATCCGGTCAATCCGAAGCGGGACACCGTCCAGGGCATCAGGTCCTACGACTCGGTCGCAGCGCTTCCGGAGGTGCCGGACGTGGCCATCCTGGCAGTGCCGGCTCAGGGCACGGTCCAGGCGCTGAGAGACTGCGCGGATCGCAAGGTCAAGGCGGCTGTGGTGTTCTCGGCCGGCTTTGCTGAGGCAGGCGAGCAGGGACGTCTCGCCCAGGACCAGATCGCCGGCATTGCCCGCGAGAGCGGTATGCGCGTGCTCGGCCCGAATTGTCTTGGACTGTTCAACGCCGGCATCGGCTACTACGGAACATTCTCGGCGATCCTCGATGCCGCGTTCGTTGAGCCCGGTCCGATCGCCGTCGTCTCGCAAAGCGGAGCTTATGGCTCCCACATTGCCCACTTGGCGCGCCAGCGTGGCCTTGGCATCGGACAATGGATCACCACCGGAAACGAGTGCGATATCGACGTCGCAGAAGCGCTGCGTTGGGTCATTGGCCAGCCCGACGTCAAGGTCGTGATGGCCTACGCGGAGGGCATTCGCGATCGCGATACGTTCATCGAGGCACTGGAGGTTGCGCGGGCGAAGGAAAAGGCCATCGTCTTCCTGAAGGTCGGTCGCTCCGATGTCGGCGCCCAGGCGGTGAGTTCGCACACCGCGGCGCTGGCGGGATCGGATGCCGTGTTCGATGCGGTGTTGCGGCAATACGGCGCCTATCGCGCGCGAACCACCGCCGAGCACCTGGAGGTGACCTACGCCTGCGCGCGAGGGCTTTATCCCGCCGGCAACAGGTTCGGCATCTTCACGCTGTCCGGCGGCTTCGGCATTCAGATGGCCGACGACGCATCGGCGTGCGGGCTCGACGTCGCGCCAATGCCTGAGGCGGTGCAGGCGGAGCTGAAGGCCATGCTGCCCTACGCATCGCCGCGCAATCCGGTGGACGCGACAGCGCAGGCGCTCACAGACCTTCCGCTGATGACGAGCTACATTGCCGCGATGCTGGAGAAGGGCGGCTACCACCTCTTCGCCGGCATTTTCGGCAGTGGACCGGCGAGCCCCACTTTTTCGGCCTCGCTGCGCGGAGCGCTGCGGGCCGCGACGGCCGGACATCAAGGTCGGATCCTCGCGCTGTCGATGTCCGCACCGCCGGAGATCGTCCGCACCTATGAGGACGACGGCTTCCTGATCTTCGAGGATGGCTCGGCGCTAGTGAACGCGTTGGCTGCTCTGGTCTGGTTTCGCCGCAGCTTCGACGCGGCCAAGCAGGCGCGCACGGCTCCGGCCGCCGCGTCGCGCATCGCGCCACCAGATGGCGCGCTCAGCGAGCACGAAGCTAAATCGCTGTTGCAGGCGGCCGGTATTGCCTTTCCGAAGGAGGCGCTGGTGCGACCGGCTGAGGATGCCGGCGCGGCCGCCGCTGCGATCGGCTTCCCGGTGGTGGTGAAGATCTCCTCGCCGGACATCGCGCACAAGACCGAGATCGGCGGAGTGATCGTCGGTCCGCGCGACGAGGGGCAGGCCCGCGAAGCCGCCCGCACCGTCCTGTCCCGTGCCCGTGACAAGCGGCCCGACGCGCGGATCGAGGGCGTCATTGTATCGCCGATGGTCAGGGGAGGCGTAGAGACCATTGTCGGTGTGGTGCGGGATCCGTCCTTCGGTCCCGTGGTGATGTTCGGGCTCGGTGGCGTCCTCGTCGAGGTGCTCAAGGATGTGACCTTCCGCGTCGCGCCGTTCGATGTCGCCGAGGCACAGCGGATGATCCGCGAGATTCGAGGCTTTGCCGTGCTGGAAGGCGTGCGCGGTGCGCCGCCGGCCGACGTTGATGCGCTGGCGGCGATGCTATCGCGGCTTTCGCAATTCGCGTCCGACAATACCGACGTGATCGAAAGCATCGATCTCAACCCGGTTCTGGTGATGCCGCGCGGCGAGGGTGTCATGCCCCTGGACGCATTGCTGGTGCCACGCCGCGTCGTGTCTCGCGATTGAAGGCTAGTTGTTAGGAAGAGGGATTAATGGCCGACGAAGCAAAGTTGACCGAGTTTCTGGATCGGGAGGCGATCCGCGATTGCATCTACCGCTACTGTCGGGGCATCGACCGGGCCGACGAAGCAACGCTGCGTAGCTCCTACTGGCCCGACGCGACCGATCGGCACGGCGTCTATTCGGGGCCGGTCGAGGGCTTCTTTCTCTGGGCTCGCGAGGTGTTCAAGAGCGGCGCGCGCAACGTCCATCAGGTCGGCAACATCTTGATTGAACTCGTCGGGCCGACGCGTGCCGCGGTCGAGACCTATTTTCTTGCCTTGCAGCGTGGTCCAGGCAAGGACGGAGTCGTGCGGCAGTTTCTCATAGCCGGGCGCTATTGCGATCTCTTCGAAAAGCGCGGCAGTGAGTGGCGCGTCGCGCGCCGCATCGTGGCGTTCGATTGGCTCGAGGAGCAGGCAGTGCCCACCGAGAGCGAGGAGGTCCGTTTTGGCCCGCGTATGCCGATTGGCGCGCCGCACCCGAACGATCCCATTCATGAAATTCTGGCCGAGGCGCGCGGTACGTAAGACTACGCCGTCGCGGCGAGGGGAAGGGCAACGATGAAAAAGCGGAGGCGCGTCGTCGTCATCACGGGAGCGGCCGGGGGCGTCGGCCGTGCGCTGCTCGAAGCCTTCCACCGGGACGGCGATATCATCGCGGCCGTCGATTTGCCGTGCACCGATGTAGTCGACGTCACGGCGTCGCTTGGCGACGGGCATGCGGCGTTCCACTGCGATGTGGCTTCCGAAGATGAAGTCGTGGGTCTCGTCGCCGCGATCGAGCGGCGATTCGGACGGATCGACGTTCTCGTCAACAACGCAGCACTCGGACCAACCATGGCGGCGACCGTCGACACGGACGTCGCCTCGTTTCGCAAGGCGTTGAGCGTGAACCTGCGCGGCCCCTTCGTTATCGCGCGCGAGGTGGCGAGGCGCATGATGGGGCTCGGCGGCGTCATCGTGAACGTTGCGTCGCTGGCGGGCGTGCTCGGCAACCCGAAGCGTAACGCCTGTGCGGCGTCCAAGGCAGGATTGATCTCGGCAACGCGGTCGCTTGCCTGCGAATGGGCGAAGCATGGCATTCGCGTCGTGGCGATTGCGCCGGGCTATGTCCGCACCCCCATGGTCGCGGAGCTTGAACGCTCGGGCAAGGCGAATCTCGATCTGGTTCGGCGGCGCATTCCGCTCGGGCGCATGGGGCGGCCGGATGAGATCGCTGCTGTGGCGCGCTTCCTCGCCTCGCCGGCGGCGGACTATGTAACCGGGGCGGTTCTCGTCGTCGACGGCGGCTGGCAATCCTTCAATCAGCCAGGCGATGCGCACCCACCGGTCGCCGGGACGCCGGACGCCGAACTGGCGAGGCCCGAACGGTATTCGCGGGAGCGAATCGTTGTGGTGACGGGTGGCGCCAACGGCATCGGCGAGGCGATCGCTCGGCAATTTGCCTCCGGAGGCGACACCGTGGTCGTCGCGGATAAGGATGGCGATCGCGCCGCCGACCTGGTGCGCGCGCTCGGCACGAAACA
Source organism: Bradyrhizobium sp. UFLA05-153 (assembly GCF_054185185.1). Lineage (NCBI taxonomy): Bacteria > Pseudomonadati > Pseudomonadota > Alphaproteobacteria > Hyphomicrobiales > Nitrobacteraceae > Bradyrhizobium > Bradyrhizobium sp. UFLA05-153. The sequence goes on along the minus strand of NZ_JBBIAM010000009.1, from coordinate 46,677 downwards.
CATGGCCGTCGCCCTGGACGTTTCGTCAGAGCAGGACGTGCTGGCGCTGTTTGCCGCGATCAGGCAGCGCTTTGGTCGCATAGACGTGTTGGTCAACGATGCGGCGGTGGCCGATAGTTTCGTGCCGGCGCTCGATCAGTCTGCGGCGGATCTCGACAAGGTGTTGGAGGTGAATGTCGTCGGTGCATTTCTCTGCGCCCGCGAGGCGATCAGGCTGATGAGTGGCGGCGGCGTCATTCTTAATCTCGGCTCGATCAACACGTTCCTGCCGTTCGCGCCGCGCCACGCCTATGGCGCCTCGAAGGCGGCCATCGACATTCTGACGCGATGTATGGCGGCTGAGCTTGGTCCTACAGGGTTGCGCACCGCCACTATTGCGCCGGGCTATATCAACACTCCGGGCGTGGCCGCATTGCAGGCGTCGGGCCGCATTGACAGCGCGCGGATCCGGCGCCGCGTTCCGCTCGGCCGCTTCGGCGAGCCGGCGGAGATCGCCAAGGCTGCCTATTTCCTGGCCTCGCCGGAGGCATCCTACATCAACGGGTCGATCCTCTATGTCGACGGCGGCTGGACAGCGTTCGGCGACGCCGGCGATGCGAGCACCACGAGCGATTGATGACCAGCCAGTGTGCAGTGATTGCTGATGCATTTCGGCAGGGCGTGACCTTTGACGCCGTACAGGTCTCGTGACGCGCTCGTTCTCTTTCATAGATGTGAAACTCAACCCACACGCCGTCAAAGCGGTAGTGGCGCTGCAGAACTCATGAGATGGTTTTCAAGACGATGCTGTGGCCAAGCGTATGCGGTTTCGCAAGCGGCACATCGTCAATCGCCGCTCCAACTAAAGCCAACGATGCAAGCGAGGAAATGCCCGAGATGAGCAACTCTGAGATGGGTGCACAACGCCTGGACATCGTCGTCGTGGGCGCCGGTTTCGGCGGCTTGTACGCCGTCTACAAATTCCGGGAAATGGGCCTCAAGCTCGCGGCATTCGAGGCGGGCGGCAATGTCGGAGGCGTGTGGTATTGGAATCGCTATCCGGGCGCGCGGGTCGACCTCCCGAGCGTTGACTACAGCTATTCGTTCTCTCCCGAGATCGAGCAGGAATGGACGTGGTCGGAGGAATTCGCGTCCCAGCCCGAGCTTCTCGCCTATTTCAACTTCGTGGCCGACCGGCTCGATCTGCGCAAGCACTATCAATTCAACACCCGCGTCACCAGCGCCGCCTGGGACGAGACGCGCAAGCTCTGGAAGGTCACGACTGATCGCGGCGAGACGGTCGAGGCAACCTACTGCGTGATGGCGACCGGACCGCTGTCGGTCCCCATGGATCCACAGATCCCGGGCATCGGGCGCTACAAGGGCGAGTTACTGCGTGCAGGCAAGTGGCCGCATCATCCAGTGAGCTTCGCCGGCAAGCGCGTCGGCGTGATCGGCACGGGATCGAGCGGTATCCAGATCGTCCAGGAAGTCGGCCGGAAGGCCGGCGAGCTCTTCGTCTTCCAGCGCACGCCAAGTTTCACCATGCCGATGCGCAACCAGAAGCTTGAGCCGGACTACGTCGCCGAGGTCAAGCGCAATTACGCCGGGCTTCGCGAGGCTGCCCGCAACAGCCCGAACGGCGGCGTGCGGCCGTGGACCACCCGAGCCTTCTTCAGCGTGACGCCGGTGCGACGTCGCGAGCTCATGGAAGACGCCTGGAAGGCCGGCGGCCTTGCTATGCTCGGGACTTTTACGGATCTGCTGAGCAACGAAGAGGCCAACGACCATGTCGCCGAATTCGTGCGGGGCAAGGTCGGCGACGTCGTCACGGATCCCCTCACAGCGGAAAAGCTCAAGCCGCGCGGCTATCCCATCTTCGCCCGCCGGCCATGCCTCGACACCGAATACTACGAGACGTTCAATCTGCCCCATGTCCACTTGATGGACTGCATCGCCGATCCCATTCTCGAAATCACCGAGAAGGGCGTGCGGACCGAGACAGGCGAAACCGAGCTCGACATGCTGATCCTCGCGACCGGGTATGACGGGCTCACCGGCGCGCTGACGGCCTTCGATGTCGTCGGTCGCGGCGGCGGCAAGGTCAACGACAAATGGAAGCACGGTGCGAGGTCCTATCTCGGCCTGATGATGGAAGGTTTCCCGAACCTGTTCATGACCACGGGGCCGAACGGCCCGGCTGCGCTGGCCAACATCGTCAGGATCAGCGAGAACGACGTCGACTGGATTGCGAACCTGATCACCCACATGGCCGATCACGGCCTTGCCACCGTCGAGCCGACGAAAGCGGCGGAAGATGGATGGATGGAGCTCGTGGTCAGGATCGCGCAGCGCTCGCTGCTCAACAAGGCGAAGACCTGGTATCTCGGCGCCAACGTCAAGGACAAGCCGCTCGGGCTCACGCTCTTCACGGGCGGATTTCCGAGGTATCGGGAGTATTGCGCCGCCGTTGCACAGGCGGGGTATCGTGACTTCGTCTTCGAGCGCGGACGAACCCCGGCGGCGGCCTGACGGTCGCTCCGCGATCTCATTGCAATACGATTGTCAAACGAGGAATGCTCAAGGAACGTCCTTCCACGCTTCAGCACGACTTGAAGCGTGAATGGTCTCGACGAGCGTTTGGATACGTAGGCCGGCGCGGAAGTTGAATGGCTCCGGCCGGCGTCCAGCGATAGCGTCAAGGTACCCCGCGGCTTCGATCGCCTTCAGGTCGTTGAAACCAAGCTGGTGGCCTGGCGCAACGCAGAAGAGACCGTATGGCCGGTGATCCGGGCCAGCCTCGATCCGGCGGAATCCCTGGCGGCCAGGGCGGTCATCGGCCGAGAAGAAGTGCAACTCGTTGAATCGTTCCTGGCTGAAGGCGAGGGTGCCTCTGCTTCCATAGACCTCGAAGTCGTGTTGCATCTTCCGCCCCGTCGCAATCCAATTCGCCTCGATCGATCCGGAGGCGCCGCTCGCGAAACGAAGGAAAGCTCTGCCGACATCGTCGACTTCGACGCGCCTCCGACCGCCTTTGCCATCTGGACGCTCCTTGATCATCGTGACGCAATCGCCCATGACGCGGATGATCGGTCCGGCGACTGGACCCAACAGGAATTCGGCGGTGGCTAGTGCGTGGCTGCCAATGTCGGCCAGCGCGCCGCCGCCCGCCGGGTCATGCCGGAAGGTGAACGGCCCGGTGTTGTCGGCCATGTAGTCTTCGGCGTGGACCCCTCGGTAACCGCGTATCTCGCCGAGTTCTCCCGCCGCGATCATGTCGCGTGCGAGGCCCAGCATGGGGTTGCAAAGATAGTTGAAACCGACTTGCGTCTTTACTCCGGCCGCTTCGGCGGCGTCGGCCATTTCGCGGGAGTCGGTCGCAAGCGGCGCCAGCGGCTTTTCGCAATATACATGTTTGCCCCCGGCAATCGCAGCCAAGGCCATTTCCTTGTGGAGCGCGTTGGGCGTGGTGATGTTGACGACGTCGATAGCTGGGTCCGCCACGAGCGAGTGCCAGTCCGAGGTCGAGCGCGCGAAGCCCAGGGCGGAGGCTGCTTTCGCGGCCGTCTCGTCGCTAATGTCCGCGATCGTATGTAGTTCCAGCTCGAAGGGGAGGTCGAAGACACGCGCGGCGATGGAGTAACCGAAAGCGTGGGTCTTACCCATGAATCCGCTACCGATGAGGCCGATGCGAAGCTTCGGTTTGGTCATGTCGGAAATCCCTGTTCACGTAGGTCGGAGTTGAAGCGACCTACGAAAAAATCGAGCAAGTTCTGATCCGAAGACATTGATGGCAATAATTGTTGCGAAAAAACAATATTGTCAATATTCAATGCAGGGAGTTATGTTCCTCACAAACCGTCAAGGGAGGAGACCGCATGACCGGCGCCACGATCCGCCTCACCATGGCCCAGGCCCTGGTGCGATGGCTGACCCAACAGTTCACTGAAATCGACGGTGTTCGCGTGCCCCTGTTCGCCGGCGTCTTCGGCATTTTTGGTCATGGGAACGTGACCTGCCTGTCCGAGGCCCTGGAGGGGGTGCAGGATCGTCTGCCCACCTGGCGCGGACAGAACGAGCAGTCGATGGCGTTGGCGGCTACCGGTTTCGCCAAGGCCAAGCTTCGGCGGCAAATCATGGTAGCGACGTCGTCCATTGGACCCGGAGCTCTGAACATGGTGACGGCGGCGGGAACAGCTCACGCAAATCGTTTGCCTCTCCTGCTCATTGCTGGCGATACGTTCACCAACCGGCTGCCGGATCCGGTTCTCCAGCAGGTCGAGCATTTTGGCGACCCGACCGTCACTGTGAACGACGCTTTCAAGGCGGTCACGCGCTACTGGGACAGGATCACTCATCCCGCGCAGATCATCTCTTCGCTGCCGCAGGCCGTGGCCGCCATGCTCGATCCGGCTGACTGCGGCCCGGCCTTTCTCGCGCTGCCCCAGGACACCCAGGAGGTAGCCTTTGACTACCCCGGGCTCTTCTTCGAGTCTCGGACCTGGACCATCCCGCGTCCGCGTCCCGATCGTCGGAAACTCGCGGAAGCGGCCGCACTGCTCAGGACCGCGAAGAAACCGATCCTTATCTCCGGCGGCGGCGTGCGCTACTCGCTGGCGGGAAGCGTCGTCGCAGATTTTGCGGTGAAGCGCGGAATTCCTATTGTGGAGACGATCGCCGGCAAGGGCGCGGTGACCCACTATCACCCGGCCCATGCGGGGCCGATCGGAATTATCGGCTCAACCTCAGCAAATACGCTTGCAGCCGAAGCCGACGTTATCCTTGCGGTGGGGACGCGCCTTCAGGATTTTACGACGGGATCATGGACCGCCTTCAGCGCGGACGCGCGTTTCATCTCGATCAACGCGGCCAGGTTCGATGCGGTGAAGCATCTTGCGCTGGCGGTGGTGGGCGACGCGCGGGAGACGATTGAAGAACTCGATGCGGCGCTCGGCGCGTGGCGCGTCGACCCCGCCCACATGGCACGTGCTCAGATGCTCTTCAGGGAATGGGACGCGCTGCTCGAGTCACTGCAGGCCCCAAGCAATGCTCCGGTGCCGACCTACGCGCAGATAGTCCAGGCAGTGAATGCGTCCGCCGGCGAGAGAGATATCTTGATTTCAGCCGCCGGCGGCTTGCCTGGCGAAGTTGCAAAGGGCTGGCGCGTCAAGGCGCCGAACACCTTCGACCTCGAGTTCGGTTTCTCTTGTATGGGCTATGAGGTCGCGGCGGGTTGGGGCCATGCGATGGCCAGCTCCGGTCCCGGAGGACTCGGCGGCACGCCGATCGTGATGGTGGGCGACGGAACCTATTTGATGATGAACTCGGACATCTACTCGACAGTTCTGAGCGGTCACAAGATGATCGTTGTGGTCTGTGACAATGGCGGGTTCGCGGTGATCAACCGGTTGCAACAATTCAAAGGCGTGCCAGGCTTCAACAACTTGTTGACCGATTGTCGAGTTCAGAATCGCGACAATCCTCCTCACGTTGATTTTGCCAAGCACGCCGAGTCCATGGGGGCAGCTGCGCGGCGTTGCGAGAGCCTTGCCGATCTTGTTGCCGCGCTCGAATGGGCCAAAGGCAACGATCGCACGACTGTGCTTTCGATCGCCTCGGATGCGTATTCGTGGGTTCCCGGCGACGCGGATTGGGACGTGGGCGTGCCCCAAGTATCTTCGCGCGAGACGGTTCGAAGCGCGCGCAAGCAGCAAGACGAGATCCGCGCGAAGCAGCGCATCGGAGTGTGATGAGCCATGAAAGCGAAACTCGGAATTGCTCCCATCGCGTGGTGGAACGACGATCTTGCGGAGCTGTCCGATGACGTCAGTCTGGAGGAGTGCTTGCGCCAGGCGAGTGTTGCCGGTTTTACGGGAATGGAGACCGGACGGCGCTTCCCCATGAATATGGAGGAACTCGGGCCGATCCTCGCCCGGTTTGGCATCTCCATCTGCGGCGGCTGGTTCTCTGGTCTCCTGCTCGACGGTGACATCGAGCGGGAGAAGGACCGCGTTCGCGCCCAGATGGATTTCTTCATTGCAGCGAAGGCGCCTTGCATTGTCTACGGGGAGACCGCGCGTTCAATCCAGGGCATTCGCTCCGCGCCGCTCGATACCAAACCAAGGCTTTCGGGCGAGGAGATGAAGGCCTATGGACGCAAGATGACGGTTTTCGCCGAGTGGTGTGCCGGGCAGGGAATGCCGATCGCTTACCATCACCACATGGCTGCGGCGATCGAGACCGAAGCTGAACTCGACCTGCTCATGGCGAATTCTGGTGAGGCGTTACCGCTGTTGTTCGACGCTGGCCACATGGCTTTTGCCGGCGGCAATGTTTTGCGTGTCATCGACAAACATCATTCCCGCATCAGCCATGTTCATACCAAGGACGTCCGCAGCAGCGTCATCGACAAGCTCGACCGGAAACGGGAGAGTTTCCTCGACGCGGTGGCGAAAGGGGCGTTCACCGTGCCGGGCGACGGCTCGCTCGACTTCGCTGCGATCATCGCCCGCCTCGCGTCCTACGGCTACGAGGGCTGGTTCGTCGTCGAGGCGGAGCAAGATCCGAAGATCAGTCCCCCGCTCGAAATGGCCAAGAAGGGCCACGCGGAACTGATGAGCTTGATGGCCTCTGCTGGATACGAGGTCGTACAATGAACCGTACCGATCGGATGTCGCCGTACTCGAAGAAGCGCGCGGGTCGCGCCCTGTCCCGGTGGGTCATCCTGGCGCGAAGTCGGGAGGGAAGATGAAATGAGCATCGGGATAGGAGTCATCGGGACAGGTGTGATGGGCGCCGAGCATGCTCGGATACTCCGACACGAGACTCCCGGTGCACATCTTGCCGGGATTTGTGATGCCGACGCGGCTCGGGCGCAGGCAGTGGCCGCTGGAGCAACCGTCTTTTCGGATCCTCAATCGTTGATCGCGTCGGATCAGATCGACGCCATAGTGATTGCATCTCCCGACGCCACACATGCGGCGCTGACGCTAGCCTGCATTAGGGCGGGGAAGCCTGTTCTCCGTGAAAAGCCCTTGGCGTCCTCAGCAGCGGATGCCCTAGAAGTGGTGCGGGCCGAAGTCGCTTTGGGTCACAGACTCATCCAGGTCGGATACATGCGCCGGTTCGACCCCGGCTATCGGGAGATCAAGCGCGTCAAAGACACCGGTGAATTGGGCGGACCCGCGTTGTTGCACAACGTGCACCGAAACGTTCGCGCGCCTGAGTGGTTCGATGGTTCGATGGCGATCACGAATTCGTTCGTCCACGAGATCGACATCAGCCGTTGGCTTTTGGGGTCGGAGATGGTTTCTGCGCGCGTGGAGGCGGGGCCCGGCGGCGAACCCCTCATGATCACGATGAAGACCGACAAAGACGAGATTGTTTCGACCGAAGTTTTCGTGAACGCCAGCTACGGCTATCACGTCCATGTCGAGTTGGTGGCTCGGCAAGGCACGATATCGCTGGCTCCGGCATCGCTCACGCTGTTGAACAGAGACAGAGCCGGAGGTCTTGCGTATCCGGACAATTGGGTGCCGCGGTTCGAGGAGGCGTACTGCAGGCAGATGGCCGAATGGGTCAGCGCCGTGAAAGCCGGCACTTCGGTCGGAGCGAGCGCGTGGGATGGCTATGTCGCCTCAGCCATCGCTGAGCAAGTCGCTGAGGCACTTGCTGGAAATGGTGTGGCAACCCTGAAATATGGACCACGTCCCCCGCTGTATGACTGACAGATGGCAAGCGAGCGAGGCTGCAGGGAGTTCGACCAGCCTATCACGCAATCCAACACGATCCCGGGAGAGGAAATGATGATCAGGTATGCAGTCGTCGGCGCGGGCTGGATTTCGCAGCAAGCGTTCTTGCCGGGGGTCGGACAGTCCGCAAACTCAAAGGTTACCGCGATCGTGACCGGCGATCGGGACAAGGCCGCCCGGTTGGCGGATTTCCATGGTGTTGGCCAGATCGTCGACTACGACGGATACGATGCCCTTTTGAAAGGCTCTGACGTCGATGCGGTGTATATTGCTCTGCCCAACCATTTGCATGCGGACTACGCTATTCGCGCGGCTCGTTCCGGCAAGCACGTCCTGGTCGAGAAGCCATTGGCGACAAGCGAACAAGATGCTCTCGCCATGATCGCTGCTGCACGGGAAGCCGGCGTGTTTCTGATGACCGCGTATAGGCTCCACAACGAACCCGGAACTGTCGCGGTTCTCGAACACATCCGTAACGACGCGATCGGCAGGCCGCTTTTCTTTCAATCGGTTTTCAGTTTCCAGGCGGCGGCAGGGAACCACAGACTGAAAGCTACGAGTTGGGGTGGACCGCTCCAGGACATCGGTGTCTATTGCGTGAATGCGGCTCGTCATATCTTTGCTGAGGAGCCGATCGAGGCGATGGCCATGGCGCACCGACCGAACGATGACCCGCGTTTTGGCGAGGTGGAGGCGTCGGTCGCAGCCTTGCTGCGTTTCCCTTCGGGCGGTTTGGCGCAATTCGTCGCCAGCTTCGGGGCGGCTGCCGTCGACGCTTATCGGGTCGTCGGAACGGCGGGCGATCTCGAACTCGATCCCGGTTTCAGGTTCGAGACTGCAACAAGATTACGCCTGCGCCGCGACGGCGACGTCAGCGAAACCCAGTTTCCGCAAATCGACCATTTTGGCGCGCAGGTGGAATATTTTTCAGATTGCATCAAGGCTGGAACGCCGCCCGAGTCTGATGGCGAGGAGGGGTTGGCGGACTTGCGCACGCTGTTCGCAATTGAGACGGCTACCCTGACCGGACAACCGCAAATCATAACGTCTCGTCCACGAGCCCGCCATCCAACGCCCGACATGGTGCGAGTCACCCCCGTAACCGATCGACGACTGGTTTTCTGAGGCGCTACTTGCCTCGGCGCGTCATTGACCTCGATTCATTCTACTTACCGGTAACCGTTGGTATCCGCGGATTGACGTCGTTTTTCTGCAGTCTCGCGGCCAGCGCTACCGTCAAAGCCTGTGCAAGGCACATCGGAGCGGCGAGGGAACGCGAGAACGTGTACTCATGCTCTGGAACCGCGAACAGAACGCGAGCGCTCTTGGCCAGCGGCGACAGCGTGCTATCCGACATCGCAATGATGGGAACGCCATTGCGCCCGGCTTCCTCCACAACGTTGACAACCTCGTTTGCGTAGAAGCGGAACGACACCGCAACGAGTACGTCCTTCTTGCGGATCGTACGCGCGATGTGCGTAGCAAGTCCGCCGCCTGCGTCGAGCAACACGCAACGTTTGCCCAGCATGGTCAATATGTAGCGAAGGAATTCAACTACGGGCGCTGAACGTAGTTGCCCGATCAGAAAAACCGAGTCGGCTCTCTCAAGGAGGCTCACCGCTTCCGAGAGAGCTTTTGGAGAAATGTCCGCGAGCATGTCCTGAAGGGAGGCAATGTCACGGACGACCAGGTCGCGCAGGAAACCGACTTCGCTACGATCGGCGCGGGCGCCCAACTCGATTTCCAGAGCTTTAATGCGCGCCTCGAAACCCGGGGCTGCGGTTGACAAGCGCCGTTGAAACAACGCCTGAAGCTCTTTGAAACCTTCATAGCCAAGTGACTGGGCGAAGCGCACGAAGCTCGAAGCATGGATGCCGCAGCGATCGGCGATGGCATTTACCGACAGGACCGCGACATCATTCGGGTTCTGGGTCAGATAGACGGCTATCTTTTGGTAGGACTTGCTCATGCCATCGTAGCGATCGTGGATGACACGGATCAATTCCTCATAGTCTTCCGGTGTCTTCACGTCCTGCATTTAAGGTGCTCTCAACATTGGTTTCATCGTGTGCTGGTGGCACAGCAGAATCATTGACGGCGCCAGCGAACAATTATTGACACTTTCGCATATTCGCAATAACCCTTGCAAGCAATTCGAACACTCGTCGGCGGGAGGAAATGGTGGCGATCAAATTCGCCTTGCTCGGTTGCGGACGCATTGGCGTCTTGCACGCCCGGAATCTTGCCAAGGCGGACGGGGCGAGCCTGGAGACGGTATTCGATCCAAACACAACTGCCGCCGAAGCGGTCGCCCGAGCGCATGGTTGCGGGATATCGACAAGTGCGGAAGACTCGATTGGTAAGGCCGACGCAGTCCTGATTGCGACGTCGACGGCCATGCATGCCGATCTGATCGAGCTCGCGGCAAAGGCCGGCAAGGCGATTTTGTGCGAGAAGCCGATTGACCTCAGTCTCGATCGGGTGCGAGCATGCCGCAAGGCCATTGATGGCTGCAACGTACCAATCCAGATTGGCTTCAATCGCCGCTTCGACCCCGGGCACAGAGCTGCGCGCGACGCCTGTATCGCCGGCAAGATCGGAAAACTTGAGCAGGTCGTTATCACGTCGCGTGATCCCGGGATGCCACCCCGAGGTTACACCGCGGTCTCGGGTGGAATCTTCCGTGACATGACGATCCACGATTTTGACGTGGCGCGTTTCATGTTGAACGACGAGCCGACCGAGGTCTTCGCGACCGGTAGCGCACTTGTTGATCCCACCATTGGATCGGAGTTCGGTGACTTCGATTCCATAATGGTGATCATGCGTACCGCTGACGGAAAGCTGTGCCATATTAATAACTCTCGACGTGCAAGCTTCGGCTACGATCAGCGGATCGAGCTGTTTGGCAGCGAGGGGATGGTCATCTCGGACAACAAGAAGGCACACGAGCTGAAGTGTTACGGCGCGACCACGACTGAAGCGGCCGAACCCTACCTCAACTTCTTTATCGAGCGCTACGCCGAGGCCTACGAAGCCGAGATCGCCGCATTCATTGCCGCTATTCGTGATGGTCGGCCAACCCAGGCGACTTTCGACGACGGTTACCGCGCGCTCATGCTCGCGGAGGCTGCCGTCGAGTCGGCCAGAACCGGCAAGAAGGTCGAGGTCCGCGATATCGCATGACGTCGACTGGGACGTGCTTGCGGACGTCGAGCAGCAGTAGGGCAAGCCAGACAGCACTCCACCGACTCTTGGAGGACTTGCATGACATCGATGCGTGGAAAGATCGCGATCGTCACGGGCGGTACGCAGGGGCTCGGTGCCGCCATCGCCAAACTCTTCGCCGAGCGTGGTGCCAAAGGCATCGTAACGTGCGGTCGTGACGAGACGAAGGGGCGGGCAAGGGCCGATGCAATCGCCACAGCCACAGGCGCAGCAGTCGTGTTTGTGCGCGCTGACCTCACGAAGATCGAGGATTGCGCCAGAGTCGTGGCTGAGGCGGACAAGGCCTTCGGGCGCGTCGACGCGCTTGTGAACGCCGCCGGTGACACAAGCCGCGGCACTATCATCGATACAAGCCCCGAACTTTTTGACAAGATCTTCGCCGTCAATACGCGTGCGCCCTTTTTCTTGATGCAAAATACGATCAAGCTCATGCGCCGTGACAGAGTGCAGGGCACAATCGTCAATATCTCTTCAATGTCGGCGATGGGCGGCCAATCCTTCATTGTTGCTTATTGCGCATCGAAGGGCGCGCTCGACACGCTGACGCGCAATACGGCCCATGCGCTGCTGCGCAACCGCATCCGCGTGAATGGTCTCAATATTGGCTGGATGGCCTCGGAAGGCGAATTCAACACGCAGCAGGTCTACCATGGCCGGTCGGCGAACTGGCTCGAAGAAGTCGCCGCGCGGCAGCCCTTCGGCCGATTGCTCGATCCCATCGAGGTTGCGCGCGCTGTTGCATTCCTGTCCTGCGATGAGTCCGGAATGATGACGGGAGCCACGATCAACTTCGATCAAAGTATCTGGGGCGCCTACGATACGTCGCCGCACCCGGAAGCACCGCTCTGAGACGTTCGAGGCGAAGGGCTCCGTAAGGTTGCGGGCGCGGGTACGGCATCGCGCCGAGCAAGCCACACTCCCGATTTCCGCGCTTTCTGGTCGAGCCGCAATAATGTCCATTGCAAGGGCACCGCCCGCCACATGAAATAGACGTTGCGAGACTGCGTTTTGTGCAATATTAATTGCGCAGATCGGGGAGGTGAAGTGGCCGGATAGAGCTGCCACCGCACGATGGAGGGAACGTGTGGCTTTACTTGATGTGCGAAGCATCTCGAAGAGCTTTGGTGCCATTCGTGCACTGCACGACGTCAGCTTTTCGGTCGATCCAGGGGAGGTGGTCGGGCTGATGGGCGACAACGGCGCCGGCAAATCGACCATGGTGAAACTGATTGCCGGAAACTTCCCGCCGACCGAGGGCGCCATTGTCGTTGATGGCAAGGCATGCCATTTCCACAGGCCGATCGAAGCCCGGGCTGAGGGCATCGAAGTTGTCTATCAGGAACTCGCGCTGGCCGACAACCTTACGGCCACGGAGAACGTCTTCCTCGGGCGCGAAATCAAGAAAGGATTTGGGCCGTTCCGCATCCTCGACAAGCAGTCGATGATCAGGCGTGCCGGCGAGCTCTTCGCCGAGCTCAAATCGGAAACGCGGCCCCGGGATCTCGTGAAGAAGATGTCAGGGGGACAGCGGCAGGCTGTTGCGATTGCCCGAGCCCGATTGTCCAATGCCAAGCTAGTCCTGATGGACGAGCCGACCGCGGCCATTTCTGTGCGACAGGTCGCCGAGGTGCTCGAGCTCATCCGCCGGCTGAAATCTCGCGGAGTATCGGTGATGCTGATCAGCCACCGCATGCCCGACGTTTTTACCGTCTGCGATCGCATCATTGTGCTCCGGCGCGGCTCAAAAGTGGCCGACAAGGAAACTGCAGCGACCTCGCCGGAGCAGATCACCGGCCTGATTACGGGGGCGATCCGTGAAGCCTAGTTCCGCCAAAGCGATAGAAGAAACGCACGCCGCAATCAGTGACGTCGTCAGCATTCGCGAGCAGACGACCTTCCAGCGAATGATGACCAGTCAGGCATTCTGGGTCGCGGCCGCACTCCTGGCTCTGGTGATCTTCATGACCTGGCTGGAGCCGAGCTTCGGAACAGCCGACAACGTAACGAACATTACGCGCAACTTCGCTCCGCTTGCGATCATGAGCCTCGGCATGACCGTGGTCATCATCACGGGCGGCATCGATCTGTCCGTCGGCTCGGTGATGGGGCTCGTTGCCATTGTCACAGGGTTGCTGCTGACCGGGCATCATTCCTGGTACGTCGCCTTTGCAGCCGGGCTCTTGGCGGGATTGGCGTGCGGAGCCTTCAACGGCTTCTTCGTTGCCTATATTGGCATGCCGTCCTTCGTCGTGACGCTCGGCATGTTGTCGATCGCCCGCTCGCTTGCCGTCGTGCTCTCCGGCAACCAGATGCTGTATCAGTTTGGTCCGGACGCGCCCATCGTCAGGGCGATCGGCCAGGCGAAATGGCCGCTCCATGCGCCAGCCGGCTGGGCGCCACGCTGGTTTCCGGAGCTCTCCTCCCATTTCTGGGTGATGGTGATCCTTGCCCTCATCCTCGGCGCCATCTTCATCTTTACGGCGTGGGCGCGTCACCTCTATGCGATTGGCTCCAACGAGAACGCCGCGCGCCTGACCGGCGTGTCGGTCGACTGGATAAAATTCCAGGCGTACGTGTTTTCGTCATTCACGGCCTCGATCGCCTCGCTGCTGCTCCTCGGCTACAGCGGCTCGGCCATCAACGCGATGGGGACGGGCTACGAGCTTCGAGTCATCGCCGGCACCGTCATCGGCGGTGCCAACCTGATGGGCGGCTACGGAACCGCATTCGGTGCAGTGATAGGCTCGGCCTTCCTCGAGGTGATCCGCAACGCGCTTCTGATGGCCGGCATCGACTCGAACTGGCAGGGCGCCTTCGTTGGCATGTTCATCGTCATTGCCGTGCTTCTCGGCATGCAGACGAGCGGAACGTCGCTTGTTGCGACGATCCGCGAGTGGGTCGCGTGGAAGCGTAGTTAGGAATCCGATGGTAGTTCGGAGACTTGGAATCAACAAAGAGGGAGGAGAAACGTGCATAAACATCTATTGATGGCCGCCGTGGCGTTTTCAGCGCTCATGGGAGGACAGGCCTGCGCGCAGCAGAAGTTCACCTTTGCGCTCGTTCCCAAGAATATGAACAACCCGTTCTTCGATCAGGCGCGGGACGGCTGCAAGAAGGCGGAAGCCGAGTCCAAGGGCGCCTTCCAGTGCATGTATATCGGCCCCGGAGAGCATGGCGGCGGCGAGGAGCAGGTGCAGATCGTGCAGGACCTCGTGGCCAAGAAGGTGGACGGAATTGCCGTGGCACCGGCCAACGCGGCAGCGATGGCCGTTGCGCTGCAGGCCGCCAAGGGCGCCGGCATTCCCGTGTTGACCTGGGACTCCGACGTTCTCCCTGAGAATAAGGAGCTCCGTCTTGCCTATATTGGCACCCACAACTACGAGATTGGCGTCAACATCGCCAAGATCGTTCAGACCATCAAGCCGAAGGGCGGCACGATCTGTATCCAGTCCGGCGGCGCAGCTGCAGCAAACCACAACGAGCGCATGAAGGGTATCCGTGACACGCTTGCCGGCAAGGAGTCTGCCCAATCGCCCGGGGAACGGCTGACTGGACAGAATGGCTGGAAGGAGATCGACGGCTGCCCGCTCTACACCAACGACGATTTCCCTCTGTCGGTGCAACAATTCCAGGACATCATGGCAAAGAACCCGACTTTGGACGCATTCACGCCGACGGGCGGCTTCCCGCAATTCGTGCCGGACGCCAACCGCGCTGCGGTCGCGCCCTTCAAGGACAAGATCGCCAAGAAGGACCTGGCGTTGGTGGTTGCCGACACGCTGCCGGTTCAGATCGACCAGATGAAGGAGGGGCTGTCGCTCGGCCAGGTTGGGCAGCGTCCGTTCGAAATGGGCTACAAAACCATGTTCGCCTTGAAGGACGTCAAGGAAGGCAAGGCTCCGCCTAAAGATCCGACATTTACCGGCCTCGACGTCTGCACAATCAAGACCGTCGATACCTGTATCGCCAAGTAGTTCGTGTGTGACGGCAGCGGGCTAGAAAGCCTAGCCCGCTGACCTTCCACAACGATGCGGCCGCGAGCCGTTTGGGGGGCAGTCGTACCTGATCTTCTGCCCGCTTTTTGGCGAGCGCCGCAGGCAACGTCAGCATGTCACCTGCAGTCAAAGCCGTTCAGCAAATGGTTGGCAGTAGCCGCCGAACCTCTTCCAGCAATTCGGGAATCGCGCCGTCGTCCTTCGATAAAAACTTGAGCAGAGCATTCTGAAACAGCCCGTCGAACAGCGCGTAGAGCACACCGGCCGAGACCGCTGGGCGCTTGCCGCCTAGTTCCGCATAGCGCGAGGCGATCCGCCAGACCATGTTTTCGAGGCTCTTGTCGATTTCGACGACGTCCTTGCGGAAGGCGTCCTCGAACAGCGCCTGGGCGCGCAGATCGTACCAGAGGCGGTGCATGCGCGCCTCTTTGCGGAGGGTTTCGGCGAGTTTGGCGAGAAAGCCCTCCATCAGCTCCTCGCGGCTTTGCGCACTGGCGGTGACCTGATCGTAGCGGGTCACGCACTTGGCCTTGTAGTGGCTGACGCAGCAGCAGATCAGATCCGTCTTGTCACGGAAGTAGTAGTGAAAGACCCCATGCGTAAACGCTGAATTCTGTGCGATTTCACGCAAGGAGGTGCGGGCGTAGCCTAGCTCGCCAAGCGTCTCGAGCGCGGCTTCGGCGAGTTCGAGCCGGCGCGCATTGAATTTCTCTTCCTTGAGCGCCTCGGTCGCGTCCAAAACGCGCTTCCTTGCACTCGCCACCTGCTGCGCCATCGACGTCCATTCCTCGTCTTGCTCTGTCGCCCCGGGAAGCGAAGACGATTCGCGCCTCCTTCAGACGGGCCGACTCTAGCTGCACCAAGAATTTTGACAACCGTCAAGGAATTTCTTGACAATCGTCAAGGCAAGACTAAACAATTGTCAAAATCGGTTTTGACAGCTGTAAAAGAATGCCCAAGAGGGAAAAAGGGGGGAGAAGAAGCGCAAGCAGGCCGCCTCATTGATCATCTGCTGCGCCGGAACCGGCGCGGCAGAGAGAGCGTCGTCCAGAGCCTCGCGGCGATCCGCCGCCTTCAATCAAAACAAGCAACGGAGGAGACGTCATGAGTGGGAAGACACTTGCGGGCAAAAAAGCCCTGGTAACCGGAGGCGCGCGGGGTATCGGCGCCGCGATTGCGCAAGCCCTGGCGAATGCGGGTGCGGCAATCATGATCGCCGATATCCTTGAGGACGTCGGCAAGGACACTGCCGGGACGATCGCGAAATCGGACGTGAAGACCGGATTTGTGAAGCTGGACGTCACCGATGATCAGCAATGGGAAAGGGCGGTGGCGGCCACAGTTTCCACACTCGGCGGCTACGACATCCTCATCAACAATGCCGGGATCGAGATCACCTCGCTTATCATCGATGTGCGGGCCGAGGACCTGCGTCGCATGTGCGACGTGAACATCGTCGGGGTCGGGCTCGGCATGAAACACGCGTTCCGCGCGATGCGTCCCGGCGGCGCGGCCGGGGCAGGCGGGGCGATCGTCAACATTGCGTCCGTCGCAGCCACCATCGCGTTTCCGGCCATCGCAGGGTACTCGGGCACGAAGTCTGCGGTCGACCGCATGACGCGGGTTGCGGCCATGGAGGCCGGCAAGCTTGGCTACGGCGTGAGGGTCAACTGTCTCTATCCAGGGCTGGTGCCGACCGACATGGGCATGCAGCTTGCCGGCGACATCGTGAAGGTGGGGCTCGCTCCGGATCCCAATGCCGCCGTCGCCTCGGTCGTTGAGCAGACGCCGCTCGGCCGGCTCGGCGAGGTCGGCGACATTGCCGACGCGGCCGTGTTCCTCTGCTCCAATGAGGCCCGCTTCATCACGGGAGCCGGGCTGCCGGTCGACGGCGGCATGGGCATGTAGTGCCGCTCGTTTCGACCTGACCGACGTCGCCGGGGAGCAATCGCCTTTCGGAACGGAGACGCATGGCCAGGTCGCGGCCGGCTCAACTGCGATCCAAATCAAAACGCAAAATCATCTGGAGGATTCAACATGAGTGAAAAGCGCCCCGTCGTCGTCTATGGCGTGTCCGGTTATACCGGGCGGCTGGTCTGCGAATATCTGCGGGAGTACAACATTCCCTTCATCGCCGCGGGCCGCGATGCCGCGAAGGTCAAGGCCGTCGTCGAGAAGATCCCCGGCATCGAGACCGCCGACTACGAGGTCGTCGGGGTCGAGCACAGCGTCGAAGCGCTGACCAAGCTGTTCAGAGGCGCGAAAGTGGTGAGCAATATGGTCGGCCCATTCATCAAATACGGCAATGAAGTCGTCGAGGCCTGCCTCAACGCCGGCTGCCACTACAGCGATACGACCGGCGAACAGGACTGGGTGCTGAAGTGTCAGGAGACATGGGGCGATAAATTCGCGGCAAGAAACCTGTTGCTCGCACCGAACATCGCGCAGATGTATACGACCGGCGAAATCGCCGCCAACATCTGTCTCGAACACCCCGGCCTCGACACGCTTGACATCCTGGTGTTCTGGAAGGGCCTTCCGACCTACGCCTCGACCCAGACAATCTTCACGATCCTGAAGGCGAACTGGTACTATCTCGAACAAAACAAGTTCGTCGAATGGGACGTCACCGCTCGCGCCGACGTCGTGGTCCCGGGCCAGCACGAAACCGCCATTGCCGTGCCATGGGGCGGCACCGCGCATCCGGTCTGGTTCAAGAACGATCCGCGTGTCTCCAATTGCCGTGTGCTTGGCGGCGTTCTCGCGCGTCCCGTCATGGAGGGGGTGGTTCAGACCACTCAGATGGTGAAGGAGAAAATCAAACCGCTGCCGCCTGATCAGCAGGAGAAGGCTCTCGCCGACATCGCCGCGACCATTCAGGCGGCAATGCCGCCACGGGAGAATCCGCGCATCAACACCTCGATCGACTCGGTCTACGCCTCCGGGCCGCTTGGTCGCGCGCACTGTGTGATCCACGGCAACTGCAACTACAAGCAGACCGGAATGCTGCAGGCTTATGCCGCGTTCTCGCTGCTGCAGACCGCGCCGAAGAAGGTCGGCTTCGCGTCGGGTTGCCAGGCGTTCGGACATCGCGAATTGCTCGGCCAGCTGCGTAGCTTCGGCCTGGTGATGAACCCGATCCTGACCATCCACAATTGATGGTTTGGCCGGCGCGGCATGGTCCGCGCCGACCTCTCTTCGCGCGGAGGCGGCCATGCGGCTGATCGACTATCTCGACAAGGGTGCCTCGCTGGGTGCGGACGCGCCATGCCTGACCATGGACGGCCGCGACCTAAGCTACGCCGACGTGCAGCGGCTGAGCTACCGGATCGCTCGCAGCTTTGAGCGGTCCGGTATCGTCGCCGGCGACAAGGTCGCCGTCCTATCGGGCAACGATCCACTCGCGTTTGCTTGCGTGTTCGGCATTTCCCGCGCGGGTACGGTCTGGTGTCCGGTCAATCCGCGCAACGAGGCGGCGGAGAACCAGCTCATCCTCGATGACTTCGACTGCAGCCTGCTGCTGTTTCATTCCAGTTTCGCCGGGATGGTGGAGAAGATCCGCCCGAAGCTGCCGAAGCTGCGGGCGTTGGTGTGTCTTGACGTTGCATTGCCGTTCGCCGAATCGTTCGACGCCTGGCTGTCCGATGACATCGGCTATTTTCAGCGCGAACCGGTCGGCGACCTCGTCATGTTGCCCGGCACCGGCGGCACCACCGGGAAACCCAAGGGGGTGATGCTGTCGGATCGAAACATCGAGACGATGACCGCGCTGACGTTGATGAGCTACCCGTTCAAGGGGCGTCCGACCTACCTCGCGCTGGCGCCGCTGACGCATGCCGCGGGCGTGTTGTGCTTTCCCGTGATGGCGCTCGGCGGACGGATTGTCATCATGCATCACCCCGATATCGGCGAATTCCTCGCCCTGATCGAGAGTTATCGCGTCACTCACACGTTTTTGCCACCGACCGTGATCTACATGCTGCTCGATCATCCCCGGCTCGACAGCGCCGACCTCGGCTCGCTGCAGTGCTTCTGGTACGGCGCGGCGCCGATCTCGGCCTCACGGTTGGCGGAAGCGTTGCAGCGCATCGGGCCGATGGCGCAGTTGTTCGGGCAGACGGAAGCACCGATGATGATCTCGACCATGGCGCCGGACGAGCATTTCAATGCAGATGGTTCGATCGCCGTCGAGCGGCTGTCGTCTGCAGGCCGGGTAACCCCGCTCGTCCAGGTCGGCATCATGGATGGCGACGGCAATCTCCTGCCGAGCGGGCAGCGCGGCGAAATCGTGGTGCGGGGTTCGCTGGTGATGGCCGGATACTACAAGAATCCAGAGGCCACCGCAGAGGCCTCGGCCCATGGCTGGCATCATACTGGCGATGTCGGCTATCTCGATTCCGACAACTTCCTCTATATCGTCGATCGCGCTAAGGACATGATCATTACCGGCGGCTTCAATGTCTATTCCGTCGAGGTCGAAAACGCGCTGCGGGCGATCGAGACTATCCAGGACTGTGCCGTCGTGGGTCTACCCGACTCCAAGTGGGGCGAGCGGGTGGTTGCGGTGGTTCAGCCGCGACCGGGCCAAAGTGTCGATGCGGCTGCCGTTACCGCCTTCGTCAAGGCCCGCATTGGCAGCGTCAAGACGCCAAAGCAAATCGAGGTCTGGAACGACCTGCCACGCTCGAAGGTTGGCAAGGTGCTGAAGGCCGATGTCCGCGCCAAGCTGCTGCAAGGCTCGGGATGAGCTGCGCTCGCTCAAACCGTACCAATACCTGCGTGTAGACCTTCTCGTTTGGTACCACGAATCTCGTGGCGCGCAATTTTGCGCTTCCATTTGACTGTTTCTCCGGGATATATCGTCGCCGGAGAGCATCACAATGTTTCGAAGGCGGAAGAAAAGCTCGCGCGCGCATGATGCGCGGTTGGTGCAGCAACGAAACGACCGAGACGATAGTTCCGGCAAGGATATCCAGGCGCGCATTGCTCAATTGAGAAACGTGCCGCGGGAGAAGCTCGCCGATGCGGTCTTTATGCTCTCGATGGCGGCAAAACAGCAAAGTGGGCTGATACGACAATCGATCAATGAACGCGCGAAGTGCGACTTCGATTTCGATCCGCCACCCAGTGGAGATCTGGCCGCCTACCTCGCAGAGGACACGGTTTCCACCTTGCGACATCACGTAGCGGACGTGCCGAATCTCTTGGCTCTCCTTTCTGGGCGATCGCCTGCCGTTCACTTCACCGTCCATCAGGGAGACGCCGTTTCAATGCTTGCCGCGTTGATCCGGGAGCAGCGGCTGGAAGGCATTTTGGAAGGCCTCCGGCTTGCTGGCCTTCTGAACGAGTCCTCTAAAGATCGTCATGCAGGATTCAGTTCGTAACGTCGAACAAATCCGAGGGGCCTCTGCGCCCGACGAATGCTCGCTTTGCGCCTGTCGTGGGAGCATCCTCAGAGCCTGCCGTCGACATCAGTGCGCGACGGGCCGATCGGGGAAATGTGGGCAAGTGACGGAACTTGTGTATCGAGGCGGGCGTAAAGCAATCTGCGAGCACACGGGCTGGATCGATCGAAAAAATCATGGCCATGAGCTTAAGCTGATGGCGAGTCAACGACGGGATCAACGTGGGTCGTTCCAGTAAGGCGCGTGTCGCCAACCGTGCAAAGAAGCGAAAAAGTCCTGCGCCGCGGACTGCGATTTCTTCTTCGTCTCCGCTCGGCATGTTGGCTCTCCATCTGCTGGCGCAATGGAGGAAGTCTGGGCGCAAGGGTCTCGTCTTTCTCGCTGAGAACGAGAACAGGGCCGAGCGGCTGGGGGCTATTATTCATGCACTCGATCCCTCGTGCGACGTGCTTGTCTTTCCGCGTCTGAATACGCTGCCGTTCGATCAGTTGGAGCCATCGCACGAGATCGCAGGTCGACGCAGTTCGGTCTTGAGGCGCCTTGCGAAGCCCGAGAAGCCGATCCTGCTGGTGTCCACGGCAGAGGCCGTGATGGAGCGCCTGCCGACGCCGACGAGTTGGTCCCGCCTAATTGAGCGTCTAAAGGTGGGCACCAACTTCTCCGAACAGCACCTCAAGTCGCGATTTGAGGCACTCGGCTACGACCTCGATGACGAGGCGGACTACCCCGGCGGCGCGTTGTTTCATGGGAAGACATTCGAGATATTTCCCGCCGGGGCACTTAGTCCATTCCGGGTGGAGCATTCCGGCCATGTGATACGCCGGATTTCGGCGTTCAATCCGGTAGAGCAGGAGGTTCTGTTCGAAGCGAAGGAGCTCATCATCGATCCCATGTCGGAGCGCCTTGCGTATGGGAACAAGCGCAGCAAACGCTGCAATCTGTTCGACTATTGCGGGCAAGCCAAGTGGATTGCGGATGCTATGGTTCCAGGGCACGCCGACGGCTGGTTGAGCACGATCGAGGAGGCGGCCGGTCGCACGGACCGAGAGCGCGAATACCTTGGGCGGCGCGACTGGAAGGCAGCGACCAAGCGGATGCATGTGCTGCCCCAAAAGGCACCCTTCACTCCCACGCCGGAGTTTTCGAAGGTCGCTTCGCCAAGGAAAGTTCTTCGAACATTCGTCGACGAGACGCGACGCGCCGGTTCGCAGCTGATGTTTGTTGCTGCGCTGGATGAAGATCTGCGCACCCTGGAACGGATGAGCGGGGTCAAAGCCGAGCGCTTTTCTGACTGGAGCAAGGCGACGGCCGGCTGCAATCGCGCTGCGGCGCTATTGGCCGACTTCGATACTGGATTTGTCGAATCTGGCCGGAAACCTCTTGTCGTCGTGACGGCGTCGGACGTGCTCGGCAGCCGGGCCCATCATCCACAACCCATGGCCAGAGTCTGGAATGCTGCCTTCGACCACGCTGATGTGCCGGAGGTGGGCTCAGTGGTGGTCCATCTGCAGCGAGGACTGGCTTTGCTCGAGGGCTTGCAGACGGTAGCAACCGGGGGTGTATCGTCGCGCGAGATGATCAGGCTCGCATTCGCAGGAGATGATGCCGCTCTCGTTCCGCCGGCCGACCTGACCCTGATCTGGCCGTATGCGTCGGAACTCGGGGGGGTGACTCTGGACAGGGCCGACGGAAGTACATGGTGGGCGCGGCGCACCGAGGCGGAGCGCGAGCTTCAGCTTGCCGGCAAGCAGCTTGCGAAACACATCAGCCAGCGACGCCGCCGGCGAGCCGCGAAACTCGTACCGCCGGGTTCAATCTACGAGAGGTTCGTAGCGCGTTTTCCCTATTTCACGACGGTCGACCAGTCGAAAGCTATTCGGAACGTCCTGGATGATCTTGCCTCAGGTCACCCTATGGACCGAGTGATTTGCGGTGACGTCGGATTCGGCAAGACCGAGGTGGCTTTGCGAGCGGCGGCTGCCGTCGTGCTGTCCGGCAAGCAGGTGGCGATGGCTGTACCGACGACCGTCTTGGCAAGACAGCATGTCGCGACCTTCCGCAAGCGTTTTGCCCCGTTCGGTATCGAGGTCGGAAACCTGTCTCGAGGCGCGTCGACGTCCGAGGCAAGGGCGGCGAAGGAAGATCTCAAGAGCGGAAGACTGAAAATCGTGGTCGGAACGCAGGCTCTCGCCTCGAAGGATGTGAAGTTTGCCGACCTTGGCCTGGTTATTATCGACGAGGAACAGCATTTTGGCGCAGCAGAGAAGGCGAAGCTTTCAGCGCTGACCAAGGGCATCCATACCCTTTGGATGAGCGCCACGCCGATACCGCGGACGCTCGCGGCGGGTTTGGCTGGCTTCAGAGATCTCAGCGTTATTGCCTCTCCGCCTGTTCATCGGCTTCCGGTCGTCACGAAGATCGCTCCGCTTTCCGACGCTGCAATTGTCGCGGCGCTATTGCGCGAACAGAGGCGCCATGGGCAAAGCTTCCTGATCTGTCCGCGTATCCAGGATCTTGATCCGATGCTGGCGCGAGTACATTCGATGGCTCCCGATCTCCGCATAGTCTGCCTTCATGGCAAGTTGTCCGCCGACCAGATGGACGACCGTATGATGAGCTTCGTCGAGGGCGCCGCTGACGTTTTGCTGGCGACCAACATTGTCGAAAGCGGTCTCGATATCCCGCGGGCCAACACGATTGTGGTCTGCTGGCCTGAGAGGTTCGGTCTCGCGCAACTCCATCAGCTCAGAGGAAGGGTTGGGCGCAGCGGGATACGTGCGTTTGCGCATTTGCTGACAGATTCAGACGCGGAGCGATCCGAGAAGCGGCTGGCCGTTCTCGAGGAATTCAGCAGACCTGGGGCGGGCTTTGCAATCAGCGCCCGCGATCTCGACCTGAGAGGGGCGGGAGACCTGCTTTCGGAGCGGCAGTCGGGCCATTTGCAGGTGTTCGGACCGGTGCTCTACAGCCACCTTCTCAAATTAGCCTCGGAGAAAGCCGACGATAGAGCTGCCGATCTGTGGGTACCTGACCTAAATCTTCCAGTCGTCGACATGTTGCCGCCAGGCTACATACAATCGGAGGCGGTTCGTCTGGAAATCTACGCTCGTGCGGCCAGGTGCCGAAGTGCCGACGAACTAGATGATCTGGAGGAGGAAACCCTGCTTCGTTTCGGCAAACTGCCGCCGGCAGCCCGCGATTTCTTTGCCGCTGCAAAGCTCAGGATCGACTGCAGGCGACGGGGTATCGTAAGGCTGGACGTCGGAGTGGAGGCGGTAGCTGCGACGTTCCTGCCGGGACGACTGCGGAAGTCCAGGGCGAGATCGCTGCAGCGCGACGGCGATCGGGTTGTCTATACCAGCAAGGATCGCGAGGGGGCGTTGAGAAAGGTCGAAGAGTTTCTCGACGCTCTGGATGACTGATCGCGGCGTCGGGCCGGCCGCCGCAACGCATGTACGAACTGCGAGCCTCTTGCCAAGATCATTCCTACGCGTTGCCCTGGGGAGTTTTGTGAGGGCGCACAAGATTGTCCGACCACGTCTCGGCAATGTGGGGAAGGTCTAGGTCGCGCTTCCGATCGAGCAGAAGTTCGAGGACGCGCGGCGGCGTCAATGGCAGCTCTTGGACGCGCTTTCCTGTGGCGTTTGCAACAGCGCATGCGACGGCCGCTCCGACATTGAGAATTGGTACCTCGCCGGCACCTTTGGTCCCGAGCGGTCCCATCGAGGGCGCGCCCTCGTAAAGACTGATCTCGACGGGCACGACATCGAGCGCCAGTGGCACGCGGTAGGTTTCGAAGCCGGTTTGGCAGACCCGACCATTGCTGCCGATGGTTGCTTCTTCATGCAAGGCATAGCCCAGCCCTTGCACGACGCCGCCCTGAATCTGTCCGTGGATCGCACGCGGGTTCAGTGCGCGGCCGACGTCCTGAACCACACGATAGTTCAGTACTTCGACATGCCCGGTCTCCGGATCGACCGCGACCTCGCAGTCGTGGACGGCGAAGACGGGGATGTCGATCGCGTCGATGAAATGGCCGGCGACGCATCCGGGCATCGCCGGCACGCCGGCGCCCGTGAAAGCACCCGTGCCGGAGATCGGGCCGCCGAGCGCCTGGGCCCGCGTCGCAACCTCGGTCACGGTGCGGCCCGAGCCGGGCGCGCCGGCGATCTCGATCCGACCCTCGCGCATCACAAGGTCTTCGGGAGCGGCCTCGATCATGTCGGAGGCGACCTTCAATAGCTTCGTGCGCACCTCCTGTGCCGCCGACAGGCTCGCTGCGCCGAGCGAGACGGTCGTGCGGCCGCCGCCGACGCCAACATCATAGCCGGCAGCATCCGTATCGGCGGCGCGCACGATGACGCTCTCTGGCGCAATGCCGAGCGTGCTCGCGACGATCTGGGGCAAAGCCTGCATCATCGAGCCGGATCCGATCTCGACACCGGATGTCACCAACGTCGCCGTGCCATCGGCATTCATGTTCACGGTCGCAGCCGACGGACCCACAAAGACGAACCAGGTGCCAACCGTGGTCGCACGACCATAGAGCCGCCCGTCGGAACGACCGGGTGGCATCGTGGCCGCGTCGCGCAGCGTGTCCATCCGGTCGAGCATCGGACCGAGCACGTCCGCTTGGAACACTTGGCCTGTAGCGCCAAGATCCTTGTCGCCGAGCACGTTGCGGCGGCGGAAGAGAAGCGGATCCATGCCGATCCTGGCCGCGATCTCGTCGGTATGCCGCTCGAGCGCAAAGGTGTTGTAGACGCCGTTGCAGCAGCGGAAGGCGCCGTTCGGCGTGGTGTTGGTGTAGACCGCGCGTGAGACCAGCCGCACACTGCCCAGCCTGTAATTTCCGCCGAGCGTGTGCGCGGTCATGGTAGTCAGGAAGATCTGCTCGCCGCCATAGGCGCCGCAATCCATCAGCACGACCGCTTCGCGGCCGACGATCTCGCCCTCGCGCGTAACTGCCGAGCGAATCCGGATATCGGCATTCTCGCGGAACAGGCAGGTCAGCATTTCCTCCTCGCGCGAATTGACAAGCCGGACCGGTCGGCCACTGGCGCGGGCGAGGAGGGCGGCGAAGGGTTCGACCCCCAGATCAAACTTCAGGCCGAAGCCACCGCCGACCGGCGGCACCGTGACGCGAACTTGCGATGCCGGCACGCCCAGAAGGCGCGCGGTGGCGTTGCGGATGCCCCAAGGGGCCTGCGTCGATGTCTCAATATGGAAGCGCCCGTCCTCGTAGCTCGCGACTACCGCGCGCGGTTCGAGCGCGACGTGGTTCTGGCGGCCGACCCGGAACGAGCTTTCGACGATTTCGACGTCCGGCCGGGCAAAGGCGGCATCGACATCGCCGCGGACGACGGTTGCCTCCCAGGCGACGTTGCCTTCGCGCGCACCGCCTTCAAACAGGACCTCATAGTCGCGCCAGTTGGGATGGACCAGCGGCGCATCAGGCGCCAGCGCGTCAGCCATCGTGAGCGCAGCGGGCAGGGGCTCGATCTCCACCTCGATCGCCGCGAGCGCCGCTTGCGCCTGCGCCAATGTGGTGGCCGCAATCGCAGCCAGCGGTTCGCCATCATAGTGAATGAGATCGCGCGCGAAGAGCGGATGATCGGCGATGCCGATCCCCATCATACCGGGTGCGTCTGCGTCCGTCACGATCGCACGCACGCCTGGCATGCGGGCGGCTCTGGAGGTATCGAGGCGGACGATCCGGCCCGACGGCACGCTGGCGCGCAGCACCGCGGCGTGCAGCATGCCCGGTAGATAACGATCGGCGGTGTAGCGGGTGCGCCCGCGGAGCTTGTCGGCAGCGTCGCGCCGGCGGAGATCCATGGTCGCGGAAACATCGGACATGTCAGCGTCTCCCGATTATTTCGTGGCCAATGCGAGCAGCGTCGCATCGATGATGCGCTCGTAGCCGGTGCAGCGACAGATGTTCCCGGTCAGCGCCGCACGAATGTCCTCGCGCGTGGCGTCGGGTCTGGTCGTCAGGAGATGCGTCAGACTGACCACCATGCCGGGAAAGCACATGCCGCACTGAACGGCATCGCTGGCGTCGAGCGCGGCCTGGATGCGATTCAACTGGCCGTGTGTCGCAAGGCCCTCGACCGTCTGGATCTCGCAGCCATCGGCGAGCGCGGCCGGCGTCAGGCAGGAGGGCGTCGGCTTGCCGTCGATGAGCACCATGCAGGCGCCGCAAAAGCCCTCGCGGCAGACCGGTTTTGCGCCGGTCAGATGAAGTTCTTCACGTAGGATATCGACGAGCGGGGTGGCAGGATCGGCGGTGGAGGCGAGCCGGTCGCCGTTGACGGTCAGGCTGAGAGCCATATGCATCCCCGATGGTTTAGGCGCCAAGCGCGGTAGCCGCCGCGCGGCGAACTAGGCCCGGCAACACGCTGACGCGATACCAGGCTGGCGCGTCAATGCCGTCGCGGCCGACGAACTCGTCCGCCAGTTCAGCGGCGGTCCGCGCCGCTTCCTCGGCGTCGAGCGAACGTCCAATCAGGGCGGTCTCGAGCCGCTCCCATCGCCGCGCGACCGGTTCGACAGAACCGACCGCAATCCGTGCAGCCTGCACCTGACCTGCCGCATCGACGCTGACCGAGAGGCTGACGATGGCGACCGGATAATCCCCGGCTTTGCGCAATGGAAGGCGGGCGTGAGCAGTCTTGCGCTCGCTGCGCGGCACGACGACCTGCGTGACGAGTCGGTCGGGCGCCAAGGTCGATCGGATCTTGAGGAAGTGCTCCAGCTTCATCCGTTCGCGACCGTCCCGGCCTGCGACCTCGATCTCGGCTTCGAGGCAGAGCAAGGCCGGTACGCAATCGGCCGCGGCGAAGCCTGGCGTTGCAAGATTGCCGCCGATCGTCGCCATCGCGCGGACCGCCGGGTTCGCGGAGCGGCCGGCGGCGGCCGCAAGGACATCGAATTCGGGGAGATCGGCCAAAGCGGCAGCGAGTGCCGCGTGCGTCACCGCGGCGCCGATCTCGACCACATCGGTCCCGATCCGGACGGCTCCGAGTTCGGCGATCCTGCCTATCGCGACATAGCGTGCTCGCAACGGTTCGTGCCGGATCGGTGATCGCATGATCCACGTGCCACCGGCGAAGACGGCGCCGGCTGCGCCGCATTCGCTGAGCGCATCGAGAGCACTCGCGAGCGAAGGCGCGACATAGATTGACGACGCCGCATTATGCGCCTCGGCAGGGGTGCTTTGCACGGAAGAGCCGGTGATCATTGGCCACGCTCCAGTCGCAGGCGATCGAGCAGCACGCCGACAATGACGATCGCGCCCAGCACGACCATCTGGACGTATCCGTCGATGCGGGTGAGGTTCATGCCGTTGGACAGGATCGTGATGAACAGCGCGCCGAGCACGGCAGTGCCGACCCCGCCGCGGCCGCCTGCCAGGCTCGTTCCGCCGACCACGGCACCGGCGATCGCTTGCAGCGATAACGCACCGCCGAGGTTCGGCTCGCCCGATCCGGTCCGCGCCGTCATCATGATCGCGCCGAGCGCGGCAAGGCCCGAGCACAACACGTAGGTCGCAACGAGGATGCGTTTCACCGGCAGGCCGGCGACCGCGGCCGCGCGTGGATTGGTGCCGATGATATAGAGCGATCGCCCGAACACGGTGCACGACAGGATCAGGTGGAGCGCGATTCCGATGACGACGGTGATGACGATGGCCGCTGGTACGCCGAAGACGCTGCCGCCATAGAAAATTTGCGAGAATAGCTTCGGCACACCTTGCACGGGCCGGCCGGAGGAGAGCGTGGTCGCAATTCCGATCGCGATGTTGTAGCTGCCGAGCGTCGCGACGAAGGGATTGACGCCGAGCAGCGCGATGACCACGCCGTTGAAGAGACCGCAGGCGATGCCGAGGCCGAAGCCGGCGCAGAGCCCGGCGAACAGCACCACGCTGGTGTCGTGACCCGTCGCCGTGGCACCGGCCATGGCGAGCGCGGTGCCCACGCTGACCATCGACACCGTTGGGCCCAGCGCAAGGTCGAAGCCGCGCGTCAGGATGACCACGGTCTGGGCCATCGCGAACAGAGCCAGGTAGCTGGTCTGCTGGGCAATATTGAGCAGGTTGGCCGGCGAGAGCACGCCATGGTCGAACGCGGCGAAGCCGAGCAGCAGCGCCACCAGCGCAGCCGGCAGCACCGCATTCCAGACCCAGCGGCCCGACAGCGGCTTGGCACGATCCGTGTCCTTGGCCATGACGGACAATTCGAGGTCAGACACGGGCTTTCCTCCGTCGGCTGAGTTCGTCGAGCGCCACCGCCGCCACCATGATCACGCCGAGGAAGACCGGCTGAAGCCGGGAGTCGACGTGCAGCAGGTTGAGCGCATTGCCGAGAATGGTCAGGAACAGCGCGCTGATGGCGACGATCTCGACCCGCCCGACGCCACCACGCAAGCTGACCCCGCCGATGACGGCAGCCGCAATCGATTGCAGCATCATCCGGTCGCCGCCGAAGCTTGCCTGGCCGGAGCCGACCTGCGCGGTGAGCAGGATACCGGCCAGCGCTGCAAGCACACTCGATAGGACATAAGTGCCCACGATGTGGCGCTGGATCGACACGCCCGACACCACGGCCGCATCGACGTTTCCGCCGATCGCGTAGACGTAGCGGCCGAACAGCGTGCGTCGCTGCGCGAATACCATTACGAGGATCACGATCAGCGCGACATGAACGGCGGTCGGCAGGCCGAACGCTTGCGCGCGCCCAAAGCCCTTCACGAAGATGTCGGGCATGCCATAAACGGGGATGCCATTCGTGATCATGAGGCCGACGCCTGCGGTTGCCGACATCGTGCCCAAGGTCACCACGAAGCCGGAGACCTTGAGTTTTGCCACGCAGAACCCGTTGACGAGCCCGACCGCGATCCCGCAGCCGAGCCCGGCCGCGACGCCGCTTGCAATGATGAGGGCGGTGTTGCCGGGAAACGCGGTAGCGGTGGTGGCCATCGTCTTGGCGGTCACGACGCTCGCGAGTGCGACGACTGCGCCGACCGAAAGATCGAAGCCGCCAGCGACGATGACCAGCGCCTGGCCGCAGGCAACGATCGCCAGCAGGGAGGCGTTACGCAGGATGTTGAGGATGTTGATGATGCCGTAGAACTGGGGATCGGTCGCGGACATGGCGGCGACGAGCAGCAGCAGAAGTGCCGGCAGAAACCCGATTCGGCCGGCGATCGATCGGAGGCCGATCGAGCTCTGCGGCCCTGCGGTGACCAGCGCCGTGCTCATGCAACCTCCGCCGTGAGATGATCCCGGAAGAAGCTCGAAAGCACGTTCTGCTCGGTCTTCTCGTCACCGGTCAATTCCGCGGCGATGCGGCCGTGATGCATGACATAGAGCCGGTTCGACAGCGCCAGCACCTCCGGCAATTCCGAGGACACCACGATCACCGCGGCGCCTGCCTCGACCAGGCGCTTCATGAACTCGTAGACTTCGAGCTTGGCGCCGACGTCGATGCCGACGCTCGGCTCGTCGAACAGGAACACGGTGAGCTCGCGCGTTAGCGCGCGGCCGAGCATCACCTTCTGGCGGTTGCCGCCGGACAACGCGCCGGCGGTGCGCTCGATATTGGGTGGCCTGAGCTGCAACTGCGCCATGATTCCGCCGATCCTGGCGCGCTCCGCGGCCTGCCTCAGTAGGCCGAAGCGGGCGAAGGCGGGCAGGTCGAGCACCGTCATCGAGGCGTTCTCACGGATCGGCCGGGACAGTGCGAGCCCTTCAGCGATGCGGTTGGCGGGGAAATAGGCGATGCCGCGCTTCAGGCTGCGTCGCGCGGCAGGGAATTCATAAGGCGCACCGTCGATCCGGATCACGCCGGACGTCGCCGGCTCGATGCCATAGATGGCCCGGATCAGCTCCGACTTGCCGCAGCCGACAAGGCCGGCGATGCCCGTGATCTCGCCGGCCCGGGCATAGAGGTTCACATCGCGAACGCTGCCGTCGGCGAGCGTCAGGTTTTCGACGTCGACCATCACCTTGTCCGGCTTGTGCGCGATGGTCGGAAACAGCAGATCGATCTTGCGGCCGGTCATCAGCTCCACCAGCTCTCCGTCGGTCGATGTCGCAGCATCGAGGGTGCGGATGTGGCGGCCGTCGCGGAGCACCGTCACGCGGTCGGCCAGCGCGCGGATCTCGCGCATGCGGTGCGACACGTAGATCAGCCCGACATTCTGGCTCTTGAGCCGGGCGATCAGCTCGAACAGCCGCCCGGTCTCGCGCTCCGTGAGCGAAGCGGTCGGCTCGTCGAGGATCAAAAGGCGCACGCGGCCGAGCAGGGCCTTGGCAATCTCCGCCATCTGCTGGTGCGCGCGCGACAGATCGTCAACCCGCAGCGCAGGATTGAGATCGAAACCGAGCTCGTCGATCAGCGCGGTTGCGCGCTTGCGCATCTCTCGGGCCCGCAACACGCCGCCTTGCGAGACTTCGCGGCCGAGGAACAGGTTCTCTTCGACGGTGAGACTCGGAACGAGGGAGAATTCCTGGAACACCGGGCTGATGCCGATCGCGCGCGCCCGTTGTGGCGTGAGATGACGGATCTCTTCACTCTCGAAATGGAAAGTGCCTTCGTCGGGCGGAAATGTGCCCGACACCACGTTGATCAGGGTCGATTTGCCGGCGCCGTTCTCGCCGAACAGGACGTGCAGCTCGCCGGCACGGACGTCGAGATCGACCCGATCGAGCGCACGGACGCCCGTGAAATGCTTCGAGATGCCTCGCAGTCGAAGCAGAGGTTCGGCCGGCTTCGGGTCGTCGTCGACATCCATCTGCTGCTCCGCAGGCCGTTGGGACGAGAGGCGGGAGACGCATCTCCCGCCTCAAGAATTAATCGCAGGCTTACTTGGCCTTGACCGAGTAGACCGGGGTCCACTTTGCCGGCGCCAGCACGAGATCCATCTGCAGTTTCGGCACGGTGGTCTTGTCGACCGCGGAGGCCAGCGGCTGGGCGAGGCTCATCACTGGCTTCTTCTCGATCAGGCGCACCGCCTGGTCGACCGAGATGGCGCCTTCGCCGACCGGGTACTGCGTTGCAAAGGCCAGGATGTCGCCTCGGTTCAGCGCATCCAGCATGGCCTGGTTCTCGTAGGACGACATGATCTTCAGGTCGCTACGGCCGGCTTCTGCCACCGCGCCGATCGCAGCCTCGGCGGTGGGCGCGGTGCCCCAGATCACGTTCATGTTGGGATAGGCCTGCAGCGCGTCCTGGATCAACTGCAGCTGGACCGCGACACCGGAGTCGCCGAACTTCTCGGCGAGCACCTTGGCGTTCGGATTCTTCGCCACCGCCTTCTTGAAGCCTTCGTTGAAGGATTCCGCCCAGCCGGAGCCGGCCGGTCCCGGGAAGGTCACGATGTTGAGCTTGTCGCCGGGCTTGGACTGCGCCAGCAGGCCCTCGCCGGTGACCTCACCCATGACGACGAAGTCGACATAATTGGCGGCGGGCAGGGCATTGGGCGGCAGCGGATTGGCGACGCCGACGACCGGAACGCCCTTGGCCTTCGCTTCTTCGAATTTCTTGCTGAGGCCTGCGCCGGAGATCGCGCCGACGATGATTGCATCCGCGCCGCTCGCCATGCAATCGTCGAACTGCGAGAGCTGCTTGGGCAGGTTCTCGTAGCCGCCGGCTTCATAGAGCGTCATGTTGACGTTCAAGGCCTCGGCCTGCTTCACGACGCCGTAGGCGACCGCCACCCAGAAACTGTCCTTCATGTGCGGAAACAGCACACAGAGCTTGTAGGGCTTCTCGGCCTTCTCCAGCGCCGTATATTCCGCCGGTTTTGGCGTGCCCGACGAGGCGTCGTAAACCTTCATCGGAAACCATGGCGTTTCGGCCGAGGCCGCGGTCATTGCGCAAACAGCGAGGCTCGCGGCGACGCCGAGCGTTGTGCAGATCGGCCGAAGCCGGTTGATGGAAAGGCGCGTCGTGCAGGTCATGGCTCAATCCTCTTGGTTCGAATGATGGGGTGAGGACCGCCGGCATCGGGTCCTCCTTGCATGCGCGTGCCGCGCCGCCCGTGGGCGACGCGATTGCCAACGGGGATCAGCCCGCGGCCCATTTTGCGACCGAGCGCCGCTCGAAGACCTCGCGGAACTGACGCGTGGATTCGGGGAGGAGCCGGCCGTTCCCCCAGTCGAGGATCACGGCATGCTGGCGGATGACGTCGAGCGCATCGATCTCGCCGCTGCGATAGCGCGCGGCTACGATTTCCGGATCGAGCCTTGCATTTGCGACGCGCTCGGCCCTGAGCTTGGTGCGAAGCACATCGGTCGCGGTCTTGTCGATGTCGTACTCGCACAGTTCGGCATCGATGATCTGCACCACCACGCCGTAGTCCTTGGCGGCGCGTGCGACCGACACATAGTCGTCCTTGATATCCTCGATCACAAGGCGCGGGTCCCGCTCCAGCGGATCGCCGAATCCGCCGCCGCCGGCTGTCGGACGCGAGAACACGTCGCCTTCGCCGATCGAAACGTCCGAGAAGATCGAGCCGAGGCGCTCCTCGGAATCTGCACCCGCGCGCTTCAACGTCAGGCCGTGCGGCATTGACGGTAGGCCGCCCTCGATGCCCCATACCACGGCACGCTCGCGGTCGCAGATGTAGGAGATCACGGTCTTCTCCGCCTGCAGCATGCGCGAGGTCTTCATCACGCCGGCGCCGCCGCGCCATTTCCCGGGACCGGGCGAGTCGGTCAGGATCTCGCACTTTGTGGTCAGGATCGGATTGGCGCGCTCCTGGCCTTCGACCGGCTGCGACATCAGGCCAGTGCCGAAGCAGGCGGTGGTGACGTTGCTGCCGTCCTTGCCGTTGCGGCCGCCCCAGCCGCCCGGCAGCCAGTCGTAGAACATGAAGATCGGCTTGTCGGCGCTGCGGCCATCGAAGCCGCCGGTGAGCAGATATTCAAGATTGAAGGCGCAGGCGAGCGCGCGCTCGGGCATCAGCTTCGACCACATCTCGTAGATCGAGTTCATGATCTTCTCGAAGGGCATCAGGAAGCCGGTGACCGCAATCGGCCACTTCGCGTCGACGATCGAGCCTTCGGGCGCGATGATGTCGAAGCAGCGATAGAATCCGGAATTGAGCGGCAGGTCGGGGAAAAACGTCTTCATCCCGGCCACCACCGCCGAGAAGGTCGCGCCGAAGGCCGAATTGTAGATCGAGCCGATGGTCGGATGGCTGCCGGTGAAATCGTAGATCGCGCGATCGCCCTTGATCGTCATCTTGATCTTGATCGGAATCATGCCTTCGCCGCCGGCCGGGTCACGATCGATGAAATCGACCGTCTCCCATTCGCCGTCGGGCAAGGCTGCGATGCGCTGGCGCGCGGAACGCTCGACATAGTCCTGGACCGCAGCGAGCCCGGTCTCGACGGTGTCGCGGCCGTATTTGCTGACGAGGCGCAGGATCTCGCGCCCGCAGACCGCGGTCGCCTCGGCTTGGGCCTGGATGTCGCCGATGATCGAGGCGGGGTCACGGGTGTTGGAGGCGAGAAGATGCGCGACGTCCTTACGCAAGCCACGTTTGTCGAACAGGCGCACGGGAGTGATGCGCAGGCCTTCGCGGAACATCTCGCGGGCGGCGACGTCGAACGATCCCGGCACGCTGCCGCCGACGTCGGACCAGTGGCCATTCGACTGGCTGAAGGCGATGATCTTGCCGTCGGCGAAGATCGGCCGGATCAGCCGCACGTCGGAGAAATGCGTGCCGCCGGCATAGGGATCGTTGATTGCATAGACGTCCCCTTCATGCATGTCGCCCTCGAAGTGCCGCATGACGTCCTGGCAGGTGAAGTGCAACGTGCCGACATGGACCGCGATGTCCTGATTGCCCTGTGCAGCGCATTCGCCCTTGGCGTCGTGCAGCGCACTTGAGAAGTCGCGGTTGTAGATCACGAAGGAATAGCAGGTCCGAAGCACCTGCTCGCCCATCTGGTCGACGCTGGTGATGAAGGAGTTCTTGAGAACCTCGAAGGTCACGGGGTCGAGCGGGAGATCTGCGGCCATCGGCTCACTCCTTCACGCGGATGATGATGTTGAGATATTTGTCGACCTCGGCGCTAGCGCCGGGGGGCACGACGGTGGTCGCATCGACCTGCTCGATGATCGCAGGGCCCTGAAAGGAGAAGCCGCAAGGCAGGTCGTCGCGCGCGTAGACGGGCGTGTCGAGCCCGTTGCCGTCGAACCAGACCCTGCGGCTGCTGACCGGCTCAGGGATCACGCCGGTCGGCTTGTGGATGGCGAACTCGGCCTTGGGCACGACACCAATCGCCTTCAGATTGAGGCGGAAGAGGCTGACGGGCGAGTCGTCGCGGCGGAAATTGTATTCGCGCTGGTGCTCGGCATGGAAACTCTGCACGAGGTCGGCGACCTTGCCGATCGGGCGCGGCGCTGTGACGGCCAGCGAGCGCCATTGACCGCGATACATCATGTCGATCGAGCGCTGCAGCACGATGTCCTGCCGCGCTACGCCTTCATGGGTCAGTCGCGCCAGCGCTTCCTTCTCCAGCGCGGCGAACTGAGTCTCGATATCGGCGGCATCGGCCTCGTCGGCGCCGACCATGCAGCTTTGCGAGAAATCGTGCTGCATGTCGACCAGGAGGCAGCCGAGCGCAGACGTCACGCCTGGATTGGGCGGCACGATCACAACGGGGATCGCCAGCTCCCGTGCGACGTCGACGCCGTGCAGCGCGCCGGCGCCGCCGAAGGCGACGAGGGCGAAATCGCGTGGATCGTAGCCGCGGCTGATCGAGATCAGCCGCACGGCGTCCGACATGTTGGCGTTGGCGACCTTCAGGATGGCGTCGGCCGCCTCGTGCAGGCCGAGGCCGAACGGTTTTGCGACGCCATCCTCGACAGCCTTGCGGGCGAGCTCGGGGTCGAGCATGACCTTGCCGCCGGCCAGGCTCGTGCCGAGCCGGCCCATCGTGACGTTGGCGTCTGTGTTGGTCGGCTGGGTGTTGCCGTTGCCGTAGCAGGCCGGGCCCGGATAGGCGCCCGCCGACTGCGGGCCGTTGCGCAAGGAGCCGGCCGGATCGGTCCAGGCGAGCGAGCCGCCGCCCGCGCCGATGGTGAGCACCTCGATGGAAGCGAAGCGGATCGGATAACCGAACTCGATGTGCCAGTCCTTGGTGATGCGCGACTGGCCCTCATAAGCCAGCGACACGTCGGTGGAGGTGCCACCCATGTCGAGACCGATCGAGTGCGGGAAGCCGCAGAGGCCAGCGATGTAGCGGCTGGCGATGGCGCCCGCGGCGATGCCGGAGCCGGCGAGGCGGGCGGCGAAATCCTTTACGCTCGCCGGCGTCATGACGCCGCCCCCGGTGTGCAGCAGCAACAGGTCGCGCGTATAGCCTTCGTCGGCGAGACGATCGCCGAGGCGGCTCGTGTAACTCACGACGACGGGACTGACGACGGCGTTGGCGACCGTGGTCGAGAACCGCTCGTGCTCGAAGATTTCGGGGAGCACCTGCGAGGAGATCGAGACCGGGATGTCCGGCATCTCCTGCAGCAAGATCTCGCGCATGGCGCGCTCGTTTTCGCCGTTGAGATAGGCGTTCATGAAGCAGACCGCGATCGCGGCGACACCCCTTCGCTTCAGGATGCGCGCGACGTTGCGTGCGGCGTCGAGGTCAAGGGGCTGGATCACCTTGCCGGCGGCATCGACTCGCTCCGTCACCGTCAGCCGGTCGCGCCGCGGCACGTAGGGCCGGACGACGTCCTTGTAGGTGTCCCAGAGGTCTTCCTTGTTGGCGCGCCGGATCTCAATGACGTCGCGAAAGCCCTCCGTGCTGACGACGGCGGTGCGGGGCAGGCGGCGCGTGATCAGCGCGTTGGTGGCGACCGTGGTGCCGTGCGAGAACAAGGCGACCTTGGACAGATCGATTCCCGCCTTGGAGACGCCGCCCATGATCCCTTCGATCGGATCGCGCGTGGACGAGGTCTTCTCGATCCGGATGAGACCGGTCGTCTCATCCATAATGCAGATGTCGGTAAAGGTGCCGCCGACATCGACGGCCACGCGAAGGTTCTGCACGATGCGTCTTCCTTTCGAACAAGCGTTTCGCCGATCATAGGCAGATCGGCGGCTTGCGTTCTTGACGCTGAGCGCAGGAAGATTTGTGCGAGAGAGCGACGGGCAGGTGTGCCCGGATCGGCGGCGGGTTGCCTAAGAATCGATCACTCGGACGTCAGGTGACGTTGTTTTCAGGAATTGGAAGCGCGCGAGGTCGCTCGCGCCTCGCTCGGTGTGCGGCCGAACCGGCTGCGATAGTTGCGGCTGAATTGTGCCTGGTCGGCGAAGCCCCACTGATAGGCGATTTCCGAAATGCTCTTGCGGCAATTGGGATCGCGCAGCAGGGCATCGCACATCGAAAGGCGCTGGTTGCGAATATAGGCGCAGACGGTCATGCCCTCGCCCTCGAAAATCTGCTGCAGATATCGAAGCGAGATGCCGCAGCCATCGGCGATCATCTGGGGCGTGAGCCGCATGTCGTCGAGGCGAGTACGAATGAAATGCTCGCAGCGGAGCAGGTGGCCATTGCGCACGGACGAGGAGTGCCCGGTCAGCACGCGGTCGTCGGACTCGATGGCCATCGCCAGGAGCTCGATGAGGTGCTTGCCTATCATCGCGCGAGCTGTCTCGTCCATCTCGCCGATGCGGTCGCCGGCGAGGCGCAGCGTGTCGACGAACAGCGCACCGACGCTGCGGCTGGCGTCGATCTGCAGGGTTGCCAGGCGCTCGGGGCGGGAAATCCGCGCGCGCAGCACGGCGCTTGGGATCTTCAGCACCCAGAGCGCGGCAGGATCTTGATGGCTGAACTCATAGGGCAGGTGGCTGCGCTCGATCAGGAAGGCGCCCGGCTTGCAACGCACATCCCTGCCGTCCTGCTCGAATCGGATTTCCGCAAGCTCCGGCACGGTGATCAGGAAGCATTCGTCTCGCTCATTGAGCAGATGGCGTTCATGTCGCTTGTAGAGCAGGCCGTTGGAGGCCTGGCGGGACATCGAGACCGGCCCGAGCGACCACGCGCCCAGTGTGCCGTGAAAGTCCTGCCCCCCGAAAAAACGAAGGTCCAGCGAGTAATAAGTGCTGGAGACGACCTCCTGCCAGTACTGGCGCCGGGCTTGCAATGGAATGTCAGTAGTCGCGTACGTGACTTGCATGTCTCACTCCCGGCCGCCGGCTGTGCCTCCGGTCGTCTTGTCCCAGCGCGAGTGTGGCGAGGGCAGCCGGACGGCGTCAAGTCGAACAAATACGGAAACAGATATCTTAGATTTCGATCGCCTCCTCGGCCCGATGCCGATGGTCGAGGCTCACCGGGGGCCTGGCCGGGCCGACGCCGGCAACCGCAAAGCGCATGAAATCGAGGAATGCCTTGGCGGCTTCCGAGAGTTTTGTGTCGCGCCGCCAGGCGAGGCCCACGTCCATGCTGGGAACCTCATCCTCGATGACACGGGTCTCGATCCGCTGTCCCTCCAGCGACCAGGGCCGGTAGATCAGGTCGGACAGAATGGCGATACCCATGCCGCCTGCAACCATGGAGCGCACCGCTTCGACCGAGGAAGTGCGGAAGACCGTTTTCGGTTCGAGCGCCGCGTGGGTCCAATAGCGCATCGAGGTGTGCTTGGCCTCGTCGACGGTGAGCATAACGTAGGGATAGGTCGCGATCTCCGCGAGATGGACCCGCTCGGCGCGGGTCAGTGGATGTTCAGGCGCAAGCCACAGCCGGCGCGGCGACCGCAGCAGGGTCTCGCTGACGAGCATGGCATTGTCGCGCAGGTTGGAGACCAGCATCACCGCCAGATCGAGCGCGCCGTCGACGAGCGCACGTTCGAGCACGTCGCGCGGGGCCTCGAACAGTTCGATGGTGATACCGGGAAAGCTCGCCTGGAAGCGCATCTGGTGACGCGGCAGGAAATAGCCGGACACCGTGTAGGTCACGCCGATGCGCACCGTCCCGAACAGCGGCCCTGCGGACATATGCGTGCTCCGCACCGCTTCGGCGACCGCAGCAAGAATCTGACGGCCCTGGGACAGGAAACGGCTGCCTTCCATGGTGACGGTCACGCCGTTCGGCGTGCGCTCCAGGAGGCGTGCGCAAACGGTCGCTTCGAGCTGCTGGATCGCCGCGGTTACTGCCGATTGCGAGACGTTGAGGTCCATGGCCGCCTGGCTGATGCGTCCGGTCTCGGCAGCGGCGACGAAATAGCGGATCTGTTTCAGAGAAACGGACATCGCGGTTATTCCGATGTTTGCATAGTTCATGTCTGGTTTCTCAGCCCCAGCGCGTCCGTTGCAACTCTCGTGCCGAACGAGGAGGTTCGACCGCGGACGTGACGCGCAGACAGAGCTATTCACCCCGACCGCTGCCGGTCGGGGCGTTGACAGATCGTGCGTCCCCTGGCGATTACGCCAGGGCTGTCCGGAGCTTGCCCAGCAGCTCCGTCCGGTTCTTGCGGGCCGCAAGCGCCTGATCCATGCCGACCTTGACGAACCTCACCGGCGTGTTGGGCTGAAGCTGGCCGATCAAATCCATGTCTGCAGCAATCACGGTGCCGACCATGAAATAACCACCGCCCGAGACTGCGTCACGATGCAGCACGATCGGCTCGGTGCCGCCGGGCACCTGGATCGAGCCGTAGGGATAGCAGGCATCGGTGATGTTGGACGGATCGGAGCCGGCGCCGAACGGCGGTTCGCGTGGCACGAATTCGAGCGATTTGCCGCCCTTGAAACGGTAGCCGATGCGATCCGCTTCCGGAGCAACCTTCCAGGTGTCAGAGAAGAAGCCGTTGCCGGCGGCTTCGGTGATGCGGTGCCAGTAGAGCCCCGGCATGGCGCGCACCTCCGTCGGCATCCCGGCCGGCTGGCCGCGCAGGTCCCTCGTGACCGTACGGCCATCTTTCACTGCTGCTGCGACCTTGCCGACCGGCAGTTCGTCGCCGGCTTCGAGCTTTCGGCCCTTGAAGCCGCCGAGCGCGCCGAGCGCGTAGGTCGAGCGCGAGCCGAGAACGACGGGAACATCGATGCCGCCGGCGACCGCGATGTAGCCGCGCGCGCCCTGCTTGAGGAAATCGAACGAGAGGATCTGAGCACGCCTTACCTTGAAGCTGGTCCAGGTCTCGCGCGGTTCGCCATCGAGCTTGGGTGGCAGCTCGGCGCCGGCGATCGCCACCGTGGCGTCCTCGGTGAATTCGAGTTCTGGCCCCATGAACACGGCTTCGAGCACGGCCGCACCTTCCGGGTTGCCGACGAGCAAATTGGCCGCCGCGAGAGCGTGACGGTCCATGCCCCCGGAAAGCGGGATGCCGATGTGATAGTAGCCGGGACGCCCGAGGTCCTGGACGGTGGTTGCAAGACCCGGCTTTAGAACCTTAATGGCCATGGAGGACTCCATCGAGCTTGCGGTTATAGGCATCAATATCGCGGTTGAACTCGGTCAGCGAGAACGAGACGTCGCGGATGATCGGCGCAAATCGCCCGGCATCGACGTCGGCGACCGCAGCGTCATAGGCCACCCGGTCGATCGGCTTCCACTTCACGATGTCGCCCGGCCTGAACAGGCACATGAAGTCGCGCAGATAACTGATCTTCTGATTTGGATCGTAGATCGGCATCGGCGTGATGCCGAACATCTGGTAGCCGCCCGCACCGCGCACCGAATAGATGCAACTGAAGCATCCACCGTGCCCGACGGTGAGCTTTGGCGTATCCGTGCGCGGCCGCAGGTATTTCGGCGCCTGAAGCTGCCGCTTGCGCTCCACCATCTGGTAGAGGAAGGGCAGGCCTGCGACGAAGCCGACCATCGAAACAAACCAGGGGGCGCTTGAATGCGCCTTGATGAAGGCATCGACGCCATCGAGCCCGTTGATGCGCGCGGCGTATTCGAGATCAGTCCCATTTGGATCCTGATGCCGCTCGCGGAAGCGCATCAGGGTCTCGTGCGTCCAGGGATCGTTGTAGAGCACGGGGATTTCGATGATCCGCGTCTTGATCACCGGCTCGGACTTCTCGGACCCCGTATCCAGTCGCTTCAGCTCGGTGAGGAGATCGTCGGGCTTGATCTGATCTGGATCGAACTTGATCTGATAGGATGCATTCGCCGGGCAGATCTCGGTCACGCCCTTGATCTTGGCGTCCCGCACCGCATTGGTGACGAAGAGACTTTTGAAGAATGCCTCCAGCGACATCGCTTCACCGACTTCGGCGAAGATATGCTCATCGCCGCCGAAGGAAAATCGGGTTTGCATGACTAGCGGCCTCCTGTTGCTGACGGGACGGTTTCTCTCGCGATCATGGCGCAACCTTTGCGGTCGGTAACGGTGCCGCAAGCGTCGCGGCATGGGATTCCAGCCATGGTTCGAGCCAGGCTGTGTGAAAGCGTCCGGCCTGCACGTCGGCGTCGCGGGTAAGCGCCTGATGCAGCGACTTCGTGGTCGCCAGGCCCTCGACGTTGAGCTCGGCAAGGGCGCGCTCGAGCTTTCGGATCGCGCTGGCCCGATCTTTGTCATGTACGATCAGCTTGGCGAGCAGGCTGTCGTAGAAGGGCGGCACCGTGTAGCCCTGATAGAGCATGCTGTCGAAGCGTACGCCGTCGCCGCCGGGTACGCCGAGTGCGCTGACGGTGCCCGGGTTCGGCGAGAAGTTTTTCGAGGGATCCTCGGCATTGATGCGGACCTCGATCGAATGACCGCTGACGCGCACCTCGTGCTGGCGGATTCGCAGGCGCTCGCCGCCGGCGATCCGGATCATCTCGCCCACGAGATCGATCCCGGTGATCATCTCCGTGACGGGATGCTCGACCTGGATGCGGGTATTCATTTCCAGGAAATAGAAGTCGTGGGTCCGGTCGTCGTAGAGATATTCGAGCGTTCCGGCGCCGCGATAGTTGACCGCTTGGGCCAGCGCGACAGCAGAGGCACAGAGTTTTTCACGGACAGCTGGAGCCAGCGAAGGCGAGGGCGCTTCTTCCCAGACTTTCTGGCGGCGACGCTGCAAAGAGCATTCGCGCTCGAAGCAATGGATGACATCGTGCCCGTCGCCGAGCACCTGTACCTCTATGTGTCGCGCGCCTTCGACCAGCTTCTCGACGTAAAGCCCGCCATCGCCGAACGCGGCGAGCGCTTCGGCCTGAGCCTGCGGCATCAGATGACGGAATTCCTCGGCCGAGCGCGCGATGCGGATCCCGCGCCCACCGCCGCCGGCCGCCGCCTTGATCATGACGGGAAAGCCCGTCTTGTCGACCAGCGCGAAGGCCTCGTCAATGGACACCAGGCGACCCCGGCTGCCAGGGACAGTGGGAACGCCGGCCGAGGCAGCAGCTTCCCGCGCCGCGACCTTGTCGCCCATCAGCCGGATCGATTGCGCGGTCGGACCAACGAAGATCAGGCCTGACGCTTCGACAGCCCCGGCGAATTCAGCATTCTCGGCCAAGAACCCGTAGCCGGGATGGATGGCGTCCGCTCCGGCACTCTTGGCGGCCTCGAGGATGACGGCCTGGTTGAGATAGGATTTTGACGCCTGGGGCGGGCCGATCTCGATCGACTCGTCGGCGAGCCTGGTGGCGAGCGAGTCCTTGTCGGCCTTGCTATAGACCTGCACGGTCACAATGCCGAGCTCGCGCGCTGCGCGAATGATGCGCACCGCGATTTCGCCGCGATTGGCTATGAGGAGCTTTTTGATCGCCATGGAGATGCGACGAGCCTCAAACGTCGATTTCGGCGATCGGCTGACCGGCCATCACGGGCTCCTCGTTCTCGGCGAGGAACCGCAGGATCTTGCCAGCGGCGCCGGCCTTCACCTCGTTGAACGACTTCATCACCTCGACGAGCCCGATCGTGTCGCTGTCCGCGACCACGTCGCCGTCGTTCTTGTAGACCGGCTTGTCCGGTGCAGGCTTGCGGTAGAAGATGCCGGGAAGCGGCGAGAAGATTTGTTGGGTTGCCATGGGTTCCTCATGATGTGATTGCTTTGATTGTTGGCGCACCGGATCAGCGCGCGGTGAGGTAGGGACGGACCGCCTCGCGAACGGCTTCTGCGATCGCCACCGCGTTGGGCGTGTCGGAATGGATGCAGATCGAATCCGCGCCTACGGTGATGTCGTTTCCGGCCACCGTCCGCGTCTTGCCTTCGCTCACGGCGCGCGTGCACCGTGAGGCGGCATCGATGGGGTCCTTGGCCTCGTGTTCGCGGGTGATGATGAGGCTGCCGTCGGCGTTATAGTCGAGGT
Source organism: Bradyrhizobium sp. UFLA05-153 (assembly GCF_054185185.1). Lineage (NCBI taxonomy): Bacteria > Pseudomonadati > Pseudomonadota > Alphaproteobacteria > Hyphomicrobiales > Nitrobacteraceae > Bradyrhizobium > Bradyrhizobium sp. UFLA05-153. The sequence goes on along the minus strand of NZ_JBBIAM010000009.1, from coordinate 4,061 downwards.
CGGCATAATATTCGGCGACGAATGTGTGGCCGCGCCGCTCATAAACCTTTTGATGCAGCGTTCCCTTCATGCCGAGCAGTGGCACCTTGTAGACGTCGGCCGCATCAGCCACGGCTTCGGCGATCTCCTCGTTGCGCGACGCCATGCCATAGAGCGCGCCGTGCGGCTTGATGTGGTTGAGCGTCATGCCCTCGGCGTCCAGGAATGCCTTGAGTGCTCCGATCTGATAGAGCAGGCAGTTGGCCAGTTCCTCGCGGCTGATCTTCATCTCCCTGCGGCCAAAGCCCTGCAAGTCCGGCAGCGAGGGGTGCGCGCCGACCTTGACGCCGAACTCCTTGGCGAGCTGCACCGTCTTGCGCATGTGATTGAAGTCGGAGGCATGAAAGCCGCAAGCGACGTTGGCGACGTCGATATGGGGCATCAGTGCCTTGTCGTCGCCCATCTTGTAGAGGCCGTAGGCCTCGCCCATGTCGCAGTTGATCACGACCATCTCTCCATTTCCTCCCAACGGCTTTGCAGACGAAGAAGCAAGGCCGTCCGGGGCGCGCCTGGCGTACCCCGGACGGCGCATTTGCGGGTTACTTGGACACCAGATAGTCGAGCGGAATCTTTTCCGAAATGGTCCACTGATCGACCACCTTCGGCTTGCCGGCCTCGGTGTCGACGATCAGGTAACGGCCCTGGTTCTGGTGGTGGATGTCCTTGGTGAAGGTGCGCGGCCCGAACAGCGTGGCTTCGTTGTTCATCTTCTCGAGCTCGACCACGACAGCGGCCGCATCGGTCGACTTGGCGCGTTCGACCGCCTTGGCCCAGACGTCGATCAGGACGTAGCCGGGATAGACGTACTGGCTGGACGGATCGCCACCGGTGACTTCCTTGTACTTCTTGTTGAACTCATTGACCTTGGGATTGGGATCGTCGCCATACACCGAGCCCTGCACGGGGACATAGAAGTTCGAGAGGTCAGGCACGGCGTTCAGCCAATAGCTGCCGTCGACGCCGGAGCCATTCAGGATCATCGACTTGATGCCGGCGGCGCGGATCTGCTTGATGGCGGAAACGGCACCCGGCATCATCGTGCAGAGCATGATGGCGTCGGGTTCCTTCGGCAGGCTCTTGATGCGCGTGATCTGCGAGGCGATCGAGGCGTCATCGTTCTTGAAAGTGTCGCTGCCGACGAGCTTGGCTTCCTTCAGGTGCGGCATCTGCCAGTCGAAGCCGTCGCAGATGCCCTTGTTGTAGACGGTCCAGCTATCGAGCAGCCGGTAGAAGTTGCGCGCGTTCTTCTTGTTGTAGGCCCATTCCGCCATGGTAGCGCCTTGTACGGCCGCGAGCACCGAGGCCGAGAACGAGAAGGGGCCGACGCCGGGAATGCCGGCCTTGATCGACTCCGCGCAGAGGAAGAAGGAAACCTTGCCGGCCGCCTGCGCTTGCAGCGCTGCGGGTGCGCCGAAATCATAGTCGCAGGAGACGATGACGAGATCGGCGCCCTGGTCGAGCACCGCGAGACCGGCTTTGGCGCCTTCGGCCTGGTCGGTCTTGGTGTCGGCGAAGACGGGCTTGATCTTCTTGCCGAGCAGGCCGCCGGCCTTGTTGATCTCGTCGATCCGGATCAGGGCCGCATCCTGCGCCGGCTTGTCGTAGGCCTGCATGAATCCGGATGCCGCGGTCGCGAAGCCGACGACGATCTCGTCGGCCGCCTGTGCCGGCGTGAACCCGAGCGCGGACGCTCCGGCCAGAAAGCCAAGTACTGTATTCAAATGCATGAGCCACTCCTCCAATTGAGCAAACGAACGTCAGTTCAGTTCCTTCAGCGCCGTCTGGACGGGGCGCGCCAGACGCCGCTGCAACGGCCATCCACGCCAGGAGAATTCCTGGTTGCGGGTCAGTCCCATGGGCAGGTACATCAGGATCACGATGGTGATGATGCCGATCGCGATCTCCTGGACGCCGTTCGGCAATGCGACGGTGTGGCCGCCGAGGCTGATGCCCTTCTCGAGATTGCGGAACAGCTCGATCAGTACCGACATCACAACCACGCCCGAGACGGCCCCGCTGAGGCTGTACATGCCGCCGACCACCAGCATCGACAGCGTGACGAAGGTCGTCCGTAGATAGAACGCGCCGGGATTCACGATGCTGAGGAAGTGCGCATAGAGCGCGCCCGCGAGCCCGATGATGAAGGCGCTGACGACGAACGCGATCAGCCGCTCGCGGACAATGTCGATACCGGAGGCGCTCGCCGCGACCGCTTCGTCGCGTGTGGCGCGAAGCGCAAGCCCCGAGCGCGAGATCGAATAGAGATAGGCGATCACGATCGCGACGGCGGCACCGAGCCAGCCGATCCAGACATTCATGGTCGGCGGAATGCCGACGATCGAGCCTTGTCCGCCCGTCACGGAGTCCCAGTTCGAATAGACGTTGTTGACGACGCCAAGCAGGCCGAAGGTCGCGATCGAGGCGGCGATGCCCGACAGGCGCATGATGACGCGCCCGATGATCAGCGCGAACAGTGCCGCGAACACGCCCGAGATCGGGGTCGCCACCCACATCGGCAGTTGCGTGTGCAGGAGCCAGGCCGGCAATCCCTTCAGCGTGATCGACTTCATCACCGGCGGAATGGCGAGCCAGGCGGTCATGTAGGCGCCAAGGCACATGAAGCTGATGTGGCCGAACGACAAGAGGCCGGAATTGCCGACGAAGACATAGAGCCCGACGACCACCATGATGTTGATGAACATCTCGACTGCAGTGCGGTTGAAGGCCCGGCTGCCGAACTGATAGGTGAGGGCGGCCATGATGAGCAGCGCCACGATCAGGATGATCGGTGTTACGATCGTCTGCCGGATGACGGAGGGCCGCGTCGACATACGATCAGACTCTCTGCTTGGAGGATTTCGGTGCGAACAGGCCCTGCGGCCGCACCAGGAGCACGACGATGACGGCGCCATAGACGAAGGCGTCGCGGAACACGCGGGCGTCGTGCGGCAAGGTTGCCTGGAACACGACGCTCGCCCCGCCGATCAGGAAGCCGGCGGCAACCGCTCCGGGAATGCTGCCGAGGCCGCCGATCACGGTCGCGATGAAGGCGATCAGCATCACGTTGGCGCCCATGCCGATATCGGCGGTGCCGGAGTTGGTGGCCAGGATCAGGCCGATCGCAGCGGCCAGCATGCCGCTGATGGCGAAGGCCAGCAGGATCACGCCGTTGGCGCGAACCCCGAGCATGCGGGCCATGGTGAAATTCTCCGCCGCCGCGCGCATCTCCAGCCCATAGCGCGTGCGCTTGAGGAACAGGACGAGCACGACCAGCACGACCAGCGTGATGATGATGGTCAGGATCTGGAGCATCGGAATGTGGGCCCCGAGGAATTCGACCGGCAGGCCCAAGCTCGGCCACAGTGTGATCGATTTCGGACGGCTCGAATACAACATCAAAAGGAGATGCCTGATGACGAAGCCGAGCGCGAAGGATGCAATCATCATCGTCGCCGGATTGGCGTTGCGGAAGCGGCGGAAGACGACGATCTCCGAGAGGACCGAAAGCACGGCACCAATCAGGAGGAGAAGCGGGATCAGCAGATAGAACGGCAGTTGGCCGGCAAATACGATCGCCGCTGCGTCGACCGAGGGCCACAGCATTGCGAACACGCAGAAGGCGATGAAATCGCCGTGGGCGAAATTGACGAGCCGCATGACACCGAAGATCAGGGCGATGCCGAGCGCGCCGAGGGCGTAGAGGCTGCCGAGGCTCAGGGCGTCGAAGACTATCTGGAGGATCTCCGTCATCTCAGTGATCTCCGAAGCCGAAATAGGCCTGCTTCAGGCGATCGTCCTTGATCATGTCGGTGGCCGCCCCCTCCAGAACGATGCGACCTCCGCGGATCAGGATCATCCGTCCACCGGTCATCATGGCGCGGGTCGAGCTTTGCTCGACGATCAGGAGCGTGAGCTTGCGCTGCGCCCGCAGCCGCACCAGGATCTCGTAGACCTGGTCGATGATCTTTGGCGCGAGGCCGAGCGACGGCTCGTCGATCGCCATGATGCTGTCTCTTATACAC